>NZ_JBFANV010000049.1:0-81945 GCF_040674955.1 Nonomuraea sp. NPDC049695
GACGCCCTCTCCTCGTTCGAGCAGGCCGATGCCGTCGTTGACTTGGTCGAGCGTGATGCGCTTGGACACCATCGAGGCGAGGTCGAGCTGTCCGGTCTCGGCCAGGCGGATGTAGCGGGGGAAGTCCCGAAGGATCTGCGACCCGCCTGCGACCGAGCCCTGGATGCGCTTGCCGGTGAAGATGGCCGCCATCGCCGGGAGCGTCAGGGTGGCGTCCATGGCCGGGGGCATGCCGATGAGCGTGACCGTTCCTTCAGGACGGGCCAGGTGGAAGGCCTGCACCATGAGATGGGGCAGCCCGACCGCTTCGAAGGAGTGATCGGCTCCGCGCCCGCCGGTCAGGGCGCGGACCTGTTCGATGGGATCGCCGTCGGCGGGGTCGAGGGCGTGGGTCGCGCCGACCTGAAGACTCGCCTCGCGACGGCCGACGGACAGGTCGACGGCGATGATCGTGGCGGCGCCAGCGATACGGGCCCCCTGGATGACCGACTGGCCGACACCGCCGCAGCCGATGACGGCCACGCTGGAGCCGGGCCGTACCTGAGCGGTGTTGAGCGCGGCGCCGACGCCGGTCATCACGCCGCAGCCGAGCAGGGCGAGCTGCTCGTCGGGCAGGTCGGTCCGGACGGCGACGACGGTGGCCTCGTCAACGACCATGGCCTCGGCGAACGAGCCGCACCCGCACAGGGCGGGCGCCTGGCGGCCGTCGGGCAGGTCGAAGCGGGGCACCATGCGGGACGCCCCGCGCCCGCAGTGGTTGGACATGGCGTTGACGCACCACCAGCACGCACCGCAGGCGGGTGAGACGGAGGCGAGCACCCGGTCGCCGGCCTTGACTCGGCGCACGTCGGGGCCGATGGCCTCGACGGTGCCGCACGCCTCGTGCCCGGGCACGAGGGGCGACGTCCGCTCGGCGCGGTTGATCGAGGTCAGGTCGGTGTGGCAGATGCCGCTGGCCGCGACGCGCACGAGCACGTCCCGCGGCCCGATGGCGGGGGTGGGCAGGTCTTCCAGGACCAGCGGCCGGTTCGGTTCGTAGGCGACGGCGACCTTCACAGGGCCTCTCCCAGGTGCGCGGGGATGCCGATGGTGCGTGGTTCGAGGAAGCTCTGCAGCCCCTCGACGCCGAGTTCGCGGCCCAGGCCCGACTCCTTGAATCCGCCGAACGGCGTCAGCGGCATGGGGGAGGGGCTGCCGTTCACGGTGACGCCGCCGGTGCGCAGGCGCCGGGCCACGGCCAGGCCGCGGGCCGGTTCGCCGGACCACACGCTGCCCGACAGCCCGTAGCGGGTGTCGTTGGCGATGCGGACGGCGTCGTCGTCGCCGTCGTGCGGGATGAGGCACAGCACGGGGCCGAAGATCTCCTCCTGCGCCACCCGCATCGAGTTGTCGACGTCGCCGAGGACGGTCGGCTCGACGTACCAGCCCTTGGGCAGGTGCCGGGGACGGCCGCCGCCAGCCACCACGCGGAAGCCCTCGTCCAGGTTGATGTAGCCCTCCACGCGGGCG
Organism: Nonomuraea sp. NPDC049695; assembly: GCF_040674955.1. NCBI lineage: Bacteria > Bacillati > Actinomycetota > Actinomycetes > Streptosporangiales > Streptosporangiaceae > Nonomuraea > Nonomuraea sp. NPDC049695. The sequence continues at coordinate 1,510 of NZ_JBFANV010000049.1, forward strand.
CGCTGCCGCTCGGCCACCAGCGGCCCCACCACCGTGGACGGGTCGTGCGGGTCACCGATGGGCACGGTCACGGCCTTGGCGGCGGCGGCCTCCAGCGCCTCGGCGTACCGGGCGCGCGGCACCAGAATCCGGGTCAGCGCGGCGCACACCTGACCGGAGTTGTGCATCGCGCCGCCGACCAGCGTGGGGACGACGGTGGCCAGGTCGGCGTCGTCGAGGACGAGCGCGGCGGACTTGCCGCCGAGTTCCAGGGAGACCCGCTTGATCTGGTTCCCGCACAGGCTCATGATCCGCTTGCCCGCCGCGGTGGAGCCGGTGAAGGCGACCTTGTCGGTGCCGGGATGGGTGACGAGGTGTTCGCCGGCCGCGCGATCCCCGGGCACCACGTTGACGACTCCGGCCGGCACGCCCGCCTCGTGCAGCACCTCGGCCAGGATGAACGGGCTGAGCGGCGTCTCGGGCGGCGGCTTGAGCACCACCGTGCATCCGGCGGCCAGCGCCGGGGCGAGCTTCCACGCCGACAGGGTGACCGGGGCGTTCCACGGCACGATCGCGGCGACCACCCCGACCGGCTCCGAGGTCACCAGCCCGGTCATGTCACCGCGGCGCACCAGCCGGTCGAAGTCGTAGGTGCGGATCAGCTCGGCGTAGTACTCGAATACCGGCGCGACGGTGGCGATCTGGAAGGGAGCCTGGCTGCTGGCCACGCCCATCTCCTCGACCAGCACTCCAGCGATGTCGGCGGCGCGCTCGCGGGCCAGGTGGGCGGCGCGGACCAGGACGTCGGCCCGCTCGTCCGGCGTCAGCCGGGGCCACGGGCCGTCGTCGAAGGCGGCGCGGGCGGCGGCCACGGCGCGGTCCATGTCCTCGCTGGTCGCGACCGGGACTTCGCCGACGACCTCCTCGCTGGAGGGGGAGATGACCTGCAGCACCTCGTCACCGGCCGGCTTGACCCATTCGCCGCCGACGTAGAACTCCCGGCGGTACATCAGCTGATCGTCCATGTCACTCCTCGACGGTGATCGCCAGGGCGGGGCAGACCAGAGCGGCCTGTTTGACGTCCTCCAGCCGATCCGGCGCCGGGTCCTCCTTCAGCAGCACGACGATGCCGTCCTCGTCGCGCTGGTCGAACACGTCGTCGGCGGCCATCACGCACTGGCCGGAGGCGACGCACTTGTCCTGCTCGATGATGATCTTCATGAGGGTCCTCACCAGGTGACGGGCAGTTCGTAGGCGCCGTAGACGAAGCCGTCGTGCTTGAACGGGATCTTCTCGACGTCGGTGGCGAGCGCGAGGGCAGGGATGCGCCGCAGCAGGGCGGGGTAGGCGACCTGCAGCTCCATCCGGGCCAGCGGCTGGCCCAGGCACTGGTGCACGCCGTACCCGAAGGTCACGTGCATGCGGGCGTTGCGCTGCAGGTCGAGGCGGTCGGGGTCGGGGAAGACGGACGGGTCGCGGTTGGCGGTCTCGTTGACCACGACGATGCCCTCGCCGGCCTTGATGACCTGGCCGGCGATCTCGATGTCCTCCATGGCGACCCGGCGCAGCCCGCCGTGGGTGATGGTGAGGAAGCGCAGGAGTTCCTCGACGGCCGAGGTGATCAGTTTGGGGTCGTCGCCGTCGCGCAGGAGGGCGAGCTGGTCGGGGTTCTGGAGCAGGGCCAGGGTGCCCAGGGTGATCATGTTCGCGGTGGTCTCGTGCCCGGCGAACAGCATCAGCACGCCCATCCGGGCGGCCTCCGGCCGGGTCAGCTCGCCGCTCTTGACCCGCTCGACCAGTCCGGACAGCAGGTCGTCGCCGGGCCGGTCGAGCTTGTCGCCGAGAAGCCCGTCCAGATACTCGGCCAGCGCCTGCTGGGCCTGTCCCCGCTGCTGCGGGGTCGAGTTGCGGTTGATGATGACCTTGCTGTTGTTCTGGAAGAACTCGTGGTCGTCGTACGGGACGCCGAGCAGGTTGGAGATCACCAGGGACGGCAGCGGTAGCGCGAACGCCTCGACCAGGTCGGCGGGCTTCGGCCCGGCGAGCATGGCGTCGATCAGGTCGTCGGCGATCCGCTGGGTTTCCGGCCGCATCGCCTCGACCCGCTTGACGGTGAACGCGGAGGTGACCATGCGGCGCAGCCGGGCGTGCTCCGGGTCGTCCATCATGATGAAGCTCATGCCGCCCGCGTTCTCCTGCTTGGCCATGCTCTCCATGGCCGCCGCCTCGGCGGGCGAGAGCCGGGGGATGCCATTCAGGGGTGAGATGCTGATCTTGGTGCTGCCGAGCACGGCGCGGTGCTCGGCGTGACCGGTCACCAGCCAGGGGGTGCTGCCGTCCCACAGCCGGACCCGGGTCAGCGGGCCCTCCTCCTGGCGGGCGCGCATCGCGGGTGCCGGGTCGAGCGGGCAGGTCGCTGGGCGGGCGATGTCGTACTCAGGAATTGTCGTCATATTTCCTCCTTGGGTCTGTGATTCAGGCGAGCTTGGCGGACCAGCCGCCATCGACGGGCACGACCACTCCGGTCACGAACGACGCCAGGTCCGAGGCCAGGAACGCCGCGACATGGGCCTGCTCCTCCGGCCGTCCGGCCCGGCCGAGCGCCGCCTTGCCGCCCAGCTCGCGCATGATCTCGGGTGGTGCGGCGAGGTTCTTCTTGCTGAGGGTGAAGCCGGGTGCGACCGCGTTGGCGCGGACGCCCTGCGGGCCGTACTGGACGGCGATGGCCTTGGTGATGGCGTTGACGCCGGCCTTCGCCGCCGAATAGGCCATCGAGATCCGCTCGTCGACGTTGAACGAGGCGGCGGAGGAGAAGTTGACGATGGCGCCGCCGCCGGTGGGCAGCATCGCGCGTACGGCGTGCTTGTCGCATAGCACGGTGCCCCGCAGGTGAACGGCGGTCAGGTCGTCGTACTCCTCGGCCGTGATCTCAGGACTGCGACGGCTGCCAGGGATGCCGGCCACGTGCACCAGGATGTCCACCCGCCCGAACACCTCGATGGCGCGCGCGAACATCGCCTCGATGTCCTTCTCGCGGCGCACGTCAACGCGGAAAGGGGTCACGGAGGGGCCGAGCGCGGCGGCCGTCTCGTCCTGGCCGCCGCTCAGGTCGGCGGCGAGCACCTTCGCGCCCTCGTTCACGAACACCGCGGCACAGACCTGACCGATGCCCGCACCCGCGCCCGTGATCACGGCGACTTTGTCCTCGAGCAGTCCACCCGGCCGGCGAAGCGCTGCGGTGAGAGTCATGCGAGCGTTGCCTTCTGGCTGCCGGACAGGCGAAGGAGCAGGTCGGCCACGGCCTTGGGCTCGGTGAGCATCAGGTCGTGGCCGGTGTCGATGTCCCAGACCCGGCCCGCCGCGCCGGCCTTCGCCATCCGGGCGGGATCGCGATGAGGCAGGGTCGCCGTGCAGAGGATGTGGGTTTGCGGGATCTCCCACAGTGCGGCCTCGTTGGTCAGGCGTAGCGGCGCGGTGAAGCACCGGACGGGGTGCGGGGTCAGCCGGGGCGTCATCCAGGCGATCGTGTCCGGGTCGGTCACCCCGTAGTGCGGCATCGGTTCGGTGCCCGGGAAGAGCGTCAGTTCGACGCCGTCGATCACGCGGGCGTTGTCGCGGGCCGTCGCGGCGAGCGTGGCCGAGATGTCGGACAGCGACTCGCCGTTAATGGGAGTCGCGGCGTCGAGATAGACGAGGTGGCCGATCCGGTCGGTGATGCGGTCGGCGGCGCCGGTGATGACCATGCCGCCGTAGCTGTGTCCGACGAGGATCACCTCGCGCAGGTCTTCGTAGGTCAGGACCTGGACGATGTCGTTGATGTGCACGTCCAGATCGATATCGGCGTTGAGCAGGTGGGACCGCTCGCCGACGCCGGTCAGCGTCGGGGTGTACACGTCGTGTCCTGCCTGGCGCAGGAGCCGCGCGACGGGCTGGTAGCACCAGCCGCCGTGTGCTCCACCGTGCACCAGTACGTAAGTGGCCAACGTGGGCTCCTTGTCGTAGCGATTCGAAGCATGTGTTCCGACGTGGGAGGAGTGCTCGAACTTGAACCAGTCGGATTAAAAAATCAATCAGTCGGTTTAAAGCTAGCGCAGGATACGCGCGTGTCAAGCCGTCGAAGGGATGGCGGTGAGGCTCTGCCGGTGCTGGCGGGCCTGCTTGGGCATGTTCCAGCCCAGTACGGCGGTGGCCTGACCATCGCGGCGGTAGACCGCGACGAAGCGGCGCTCGGCCACGTCGCCCTCCACGATCGACACCTCGGCGTCCGGCGACGGCCACCCGTGCACATGGATCTTGGCGTCGAACTGATCGGTCCAGAAGTAGGGGATCGGGGTGTAGGGGCGGTCGTCGCCGAGGATGTTGCCGGCAACGGCGATCGCCTGTTCGGTGGCGTTGGTGCGGTTCTCCAGCCGTACTGCCATGCCGAGCATCTCGTGATGCCAGCGCGCGACGTCGCCGACGGCGTAGACGCCCTCCGCCGCCCGGCAGCGGGAGTCGCAGACCAGCCCGTTGTCCAGGTCGAGCCCGCTGCCGGCGAGCCATCCGGTCGCGGGTGCGGAGCCGAAGGCCACCACGACGACGTCGGCCAGCAGAACCTCGCCGCCCTCCAGGCGCACCCCGGTGACACGGCCCTGGCGTTCGACGAGCCCGCTGACCGCGGCGCCGAGCCGCAGCTCGACTCCGCGCTCGGCGTGCAGTTCGGCGAGCAGTTCCGCGGCCGGCCCGCCGAGCTGGCAGGCCAGCGGCGCCGACTGCGGCCCTGCCAGGGTGACCGGCACGCCCATGCCGCACGCGGTCGCGGCGATCTCGGCGCCGAGCACGCCGTCGCCGACGACCACCAGGCGCGTGCAGGACATCAGGTCCATCCGCAGCGCCAGCGCGTCGTCGAGGGTGCGCAGCACGTGAACGCCGGCCAGCCCGGCCTGTCCCGGCAGGGTGCGCGGGCGCAGCCCCGTGGCCACCACCACGGCATCCGCGCTCAGCGCGCGCCCCGAAGCCGTGCGTACCGTGCGGGAGGCGACATCCAGCCCGGTCGCGGGCTCGCCGAGCAAGAAGTCCACGTTCAGCGCGGACAGCGTGGCCGGTGGCCGCAACCGAGCGCGTTCGGGCTCCCAGGCGCCGGACAGAACCTGCTTCGACAGTGGCGGCCGGTCGTAGGGTAGATGAGGCTCCGCGCCCAGCACCGTGATCCCGCCCTCGTAGCCCTTGCGGCGCAGGGTTTCCACGGTGGCCAGGCCCGCGGCGGACGCGCCGACCACCAGCACGTCGTCCGGGGCGCTCACGTGTCCTCGCTGAGGAAGATCGCCGCTCCTGGGCAGACGTCGGCGGCCTCGCGGACGACCGGATGCAGCTCCTCCGCAGGTCGCTCGTCCAGCAGGATCACGATCCCGTCATCGTCTCGCTGGTCGAACACATCCGGGGCGAGGAGCACGCACGTGCCGGCACCGCAGCACTTGTCCTCGTCGATGGTGACTTTCATGGTCGTCTTCCTTTCGTGGGGATTCAGCCGGCGAGGCGCCGGCGGGGCAGGAACGCGGCGATGACCAGGGCCGCGAGCGAAGCGAGGGCGCAGACAGCCAGCACCACGCGTAGCCCTTCCTGCGAGGGCAGGGCGGCGCCGCCGAGGGTGATGGTCAGGCCGGCCAGGACGGCACCGGCCACCGCGCTGGAAACGGAGGTGCCGATGGCCCGCATGAGCGTGTTGAGACTGTTGGCGGCGGCGGTCTCCGACACCGGGACCGCCGCCATGACCAGGGAGGGCATCGCGCCGTAGGCGAACCCGACGCCGGCGCCGATGATGCAGGAGACCAGGACGAGCTGCCAGATCGCCGACATCAGTACGACACTGAGGCCGTAGCCGGCGGCCACCACGAGGGCGCCAAGCATCAGGGTGACCTTGGGGCCCTTGGCGCTGGAGATGCGGGCCGACCAGCGGGAGACGACCATCATGACCAGGCCCTGCGGGGCGAGGACGAGCCCGACGGCCAGCATCGTCTGGCCGAGCCCGTACCCGGTGGCGGTGGGCAGTTGCAGCAACTGGGGGAACACGAGCGACATGCCGAACATCGCGAACCCGAACATGGCCGATGAGGCATTGGTCAGCAGCACCTGACGCCGCGCGCTGGTACGCAGGTCCACCAGCGGCTGCCGGGTGCGCAACTCCCACCAGCCCCACGCCAGCAGCACCACGACGGCCGCCACCAGCAGTCCGATGGTCAGACCGCTGCTCCAGCCCCAAGTGGCGCCCTTGGAGATGGCCAGCAGCAGGCATACCAGCACGGCCGACAGCCCGGCGGCACCCAGCAGGTCGAAGCGCCCGCCCGTACGGATCCTGGACTCCGGCACGAGGGTGAACACGAGCACCGCGGCGACGGCGCCCAGCCCGGCCGAGATCCAGAACAGCACGTGCCAGTCGGCGTGATCGGCGATCAGCGAGGCGGCCGGCAGCCCGATGGCGCCGCCCACCCCCATGGAGGAGCTCATCGTGGCGGTCGCCGCGCCCAGCCGCTCGGCGGGAAGCTCGTCCCGCAGGATGCTGATGCCGAGCGGGATGACGCCGGCCGACAACCCTTGCAGCACGCGTCCGACGATCATCGGGGTCAGGTCGGTGGACAGGCCGGCGATCGCCGAGCCGACCGTCAGCAGGGCGAGGCTGACCAGCAGCATGCGGCGCTTGCCGAACATGTCGCCCAGCCGCCCCACCACCGGGGTGGCCACGGCGGCGGCGAGCAGCGTGGCGGTCACCGCCCAGGAGGTGTCGGAGGCGGAGGCGTTCAGCAGCGCCGGAAGCCTGGGCACGAGGGGGATCACCAGGGTCTGCATCGAGGCGGTGACGATCCCGGCGAAGGCCAGGACCGCCACGATGGCGCCAGACCGCGGCGGAGCGGACGCTCGATCGGTGGCGGCAGGTCTGGCAAGGGTTGGGCTCACGGCGAACCTCCATAGAGCGGCCACAAGAGCAAATAAATCAGATGATTGACGAATTAAACCATATGATTGACTGTGCGAGTCCCTACGATGCGATGAAGGCGATTGAGGAGGAAGGCGATGGCGGCCAGGGCGGTGCGGCCCGAGCGGGCGAGTGCGACGCGGGAGGTGATCCTCGCCACAGCGGAGCGGCTGTTCGCCGAGCACGGCGTGCATGCGGTGTCGAACCGGCAGATCAGCGAGGCCGCCGGGCAGGGCAACAGCGCCGCGGTGGGCTACCACTTCGGCACCAAAGCCGACCTGGTGCGGGCGATCGCGCGCAAGCACGCCGAGGAGATGGAACAGTTGCGCGTGTGGATGGTCGCCGACATCGTCGGCTCCGCCGACATCCGCGATTGGGTGGGCTGCCTGGTGCGCCCGTTCACCCGGCACCTGGAGGCCCAGGGCAATCCTGGCTGGTACGCCCGGTTCCGTGCGCAGGTGGCGGCCGATCCCGGGCTGTATCTGATCACGGTCGAGGAATCGCTGCCCTCGCCCTCGCTGCGGCTGCTCGTGGACGGCATGAAGCGCTGTTTGTCGGACTTGCCTGCCCCCGTGCGTGACCAGCGCTGGGTCATGGCGCGTCACGTCATCGTGCACATGTGCGTTGATCGCGAACGAGCCCTCGCCGAAGGCGATCCCACCGCCGAGCCGACCTGGGACGACCTTGCCGCAAGCCTGATCGAAGCGATCGTCGGGCTGCTGCAGGCGCCGGTGATGCCCCGGTCGTGACTGGTTGTATTCCGGCAGAGGGCTTGAGTGTCGCCCGCTGCCGGGGCCGGTGGGGCACGAGTCCGGCTCAACAATGGTGACCTTGATGCCGAACGGGGGGCTCTCCGGCCAGGGACTTTGGAAGTCCTTTCGGTGCCCACTTTGACGCGCGATGCGGACCCAAGTGATGACTGGCCCGCATTGTTGACGACGACGTCCAAGCGTCCGAAGTGCTCATGAGCGAGCCGCACTATGTCGGTCGCCGCCACTGGCCGGCCACATTCAGGGTCGGCGGCGGAGCCGCCGCGCCGTACATGGCGACGAGGTCTCCCAGGGAATCGGCGTCTCGGGCGGCCGCCACGACCTCATTGCCGCGTGACAGGGCGGCCCGAGCGAACTCGCGGCTCAGACCGCGCATGGAACCCGTGATGAACGACCTTGCGCGCGACATCCTCCCGGGTGATGCGGCCTCCAGCCCGGTTAAATCACGTGAGCGATTTTGTCAATCATGTGGTTTACTGGTGGCCGAGCCCTGGGAAGGGAGAGGACGATCGCTGGCATCGAAGAACGCCGCGGCGCGACGCGGGACGTGATCCTGGCGACCGCCGAGCGTCTGTACGCCGAGCGCGGGATCCACATGGTGTCGAACCGGCAGATCAGCGAGGCTGCCGGGCAGGGCAACAGCGCCGCGGTGGGCTACCACTTCGGCACCAAGGCCGACCTGATCCGCGCGATCGCGCGCAAGCACGCCGACCAGATGGAGCGGATGAGGGTGACCTCGGTCGCCGAGATCGTCGGTTCCACGGACATCCGGGACTGGGTGGCCTGCCTGGTACGCCCGTTCACCGGACACCTGGCCGCCCTGGGCAAGCCCACGTGGTACGCGCGTTTCTGCGTCCAGGTGACCAGCGACCCCGCCCTCCACGCGATCATGACCGAGGAGGCGCTCACGTCCGCCTCACTGCGAATGCTCGTGGCAGGCCTGCACCACCGCCTGCCTGGACTGCCACCGTCGGTGCGCGACGAACGGTCGATCATGGCGCGTCACCTGATCGCGCAGATGTGCGTCGAGCGGGAGCGCGCCCTCGCCGAAGGCGCGCTCACTCTCCACCCAAGCTGGGACGACCTCGCCGCCAGTTTGATCGACGCGATTGTCGGGCTCTGGCAGGCTCCCGTAACTCCTCGACCGAGACAACAGAGAAAGGACTGATGAGCATGACGAGCACGTCGCATGCCACGAACGAGATCCCGGACTTCCCGATGGCGCGGGATGCCCGCTGCCCGTTCGACCCGCCCCCGGCCCTGTACGACCAGCGCGAGCAAGGCCCGATGACCAGGGTCCGGCTCTGGGACGGCAGCACTCCCTGGTTGATCACCGGATATGCCGAGCAGCGCGCTGTGCTGGGCGACCCGAGGGTCAGCGCCGACCTCAGCCGTCCTGGCTACCCGGCCACGGTGCCCTTGCCTCCCGGTGGTGTGAAGCGGAGCTTCATCGGGATGGACGACCCGGAACACGCCCGGCTGCGCCGGATGGTCACCGCGCCCTTCGCCATCAAGCGCATCGAGGCCATGCGCCCGGCGGTGCAGAAGATCGTGGACGGCCTGATCGACGACCTGCTGGCCGGCCCCAACCCGGTGGATCTGGTCCAGGCGTTCGCCCTGCCGGTACCGTCACTGGTGATCTGCGAGTTGCTCGGCGTCCCGTACACGGACCACGACTTCTTCCAGGACACCAGCAAGACCATCATCAACCGCACCTCCACCCCTGAGCAGCGGCAGGCCGGCCACCAGGCCCTGCACGCCTACCTGGACGACCTGGTCGGTCAGAAGCTCACCGACCCCGGCGACGACCTGCTGTCCGGGCTGGTCGAGCGGGTCAAGGCCGGTGAGCTGTCGCGGCAGGAGGCCGCCCGGATGGGTGCGTTGATGCTGATCGCCGGCCACGAGACCACCGCCAACATGATCGCCCTGGGCACGCTCGCCCTGCTGCAGCACCCTGACCAGCTCGCCCTGCTGCGTGACGGCGACGACCCGAAGCTCGTCGCCTCCGCGGTGGAGGAGCTGCTGCGCTACCTCAACATCGTGCACAACGGCCGGCTGCGCGTCGCGACCGAGGACATCGAGGTGGCCGGCCAGATCGTCCGTGCCGGCGAGGGCCTCATCATGGCGAACGAGATGGGCAACCGCGACCCCGAGGCGTTCTCCGACCCGGACAGGCTCGACCTCCGGCGCGACGCCCGCCGCCACGTGGCCTTCGGTTTCGGCGTGCACCAGTGCCTGGGGCAGCCGTTGGCGCGGATGGAGCTGCAGGTCGTCTACGGCACCCTCTACCGCCGTGTCCCGACCCTGAAGCTGGCCACCGGCTTGGATCAGGTCCCGTTCAAGTTCGACGGAATGGTCTACGGCGTGCACGAACTCCCCGTCACCTGGTGACGGGAAGGATCACCGCCGACGGGTGCTGCGGGTCGTGGAAGACCTGCTGGTCGGCGGCGAGCAGGGTGGTAGCGGTGGCGCGGGGTTCGCCGGTCCCAGGGTTGCGGTTGTAGCGGGGGAAAGCGCCGCTGGACACCTGTACGCGGATCCGGTGGCCGCGTCGGAAGCGGTAGGCGGTCGGCCACAGCGTCACGGCGACGGGTGTGATCTCGTCGGCGCCGGTGACGCTGATCAGGCCGTCGCAGACGTTGCTGGAGCGTCCGCCGGCGTCCACGTCGCACAGGCGGACGAAGACGTCGGCGTACGGCAGGCTGGAACGGAAGAAGATCTCGGCGCTCACCTCGCCGACGACCTCCACGTCCTCCTCCAGTACGGGCGTGGTGTAGATGAGGACGTCGGGCCGGGCCTCGAGGGCGGCGTTGTTGACGCGTCCGGCCTTCTCGCCGAAGGCCATGCGAACGCCGCCGAGGGCGGGAGTCGGGTCCGCGGGGTCGTAGCGGTAGCCATCAGGTGGTGACTCGGCGGGCGCCTCGGTGGCCAGGGCGCCGCCGGGCTGCAGGTGGAAGCGTCGCGGCTCGAATCCAGGAGGCGGCCAGGACGGGAAGTCGCGCCACTTCTCCTCGCCCATGACGAACAGGCGGACCGGGGCGCGCCCGGCGGGCTCCTCGCCCCGGGCCAGGGCCATGCCGAAGCCGATGGCTTCGGCGGCGGAGATCTGCCCGACGCCTGTGGAGACATGCGCCCAGGGGCCCACGGTGAGGCGGGCGAGGGGGTGCCCGTTGTCCTGCAATGTTCGGAAGTCGCGGAGCTGGCCGGGCAGGAAGATGTCGTACCAGCCGCCGACGGTGCTGACCGGCACCTGGATGCCGGCGACCCGGTGACGGTGGTCCAGGCCCTGCCAGAACGGGTCGTCGGCGTCGTGGGCGAGGATGTCCTGGAGGTAGTCGTAGCGGTGGCCCAGGGCGGCGGTGTCGGCCCGGTTCAGCGGCAGCGTGCGCAGGGCGCGTTGCACCCTCTTCCCGCTGAGCAGGGCTCGCGGCATGGCGAAGCGCCGTTCCTGCCCGGCGACCTGAACGCCCCAGACGAACGGGGTCTCCAGGGAGAACGCGTCGGCACGGAGGAAGTCCAGGGTGAGAGCCGACTCGGAGACTCCCGGGATGATGGCCTTGACCTGGGGTGGCACGGCGTCGGCCACCGCCCACTGGACGAAGCCGAGGTAGCTGGAGCCGTACAGGATGATCGACTCGCCGAACCAGGGCTGCTTGATCACCCAGTCCAGGGTGTCGAGGCCGTCCTCGCGCTCGCGACGCAGCGGGTCGAAGGGGCCCTCGGAGCCGAACGTGCCACGCGTGCTCTGGATCAGCACCTGAAAGCCGCGCTCGGCCAGCGGCCGGGCCATGGGGTCGGCAGTCATGCCGGCCCGGCCATAGGGGGCGCGGATGAGCGCGGTGGGCAGGCCGTCGCCGCCGGTCTTCGGGGCCCAGCGGTCGGCCAGCAGGACGGCGCCGTCGCGCATCGGGACGCGCAGGTCGCGTTCGATGATCAGGTCCCTGGTGAGGGGCGGGGGCAGGCGCAGCAGGCGCTGGACGAGGTGGCTGTTCAGGTTCATCGCAGGCGGTCTCCGTGGGTGAGGACGGTGGACAGGCGGACCAGCCGGTCTGTCAGTTCTTCGGGGTCGAGGGGGTCGCCGGCGCCGATCAGCCAGTCGTTGACGATCGTGCCGGTCCCGCCGCTGATCAGCGTCGCCAGATCCTGCGCCGTGGCGTCGTCGAGATCGCCGAACGTCGCCCGCAGGCCCTCCCTGGTGATGAGCGAGCCGAACAGCCTGTTGAGGGCCTGGCTCATACCGAAGGCGCAGGAGCCGGTAAGCATCGCGCGATAGAACGGGCGGTGCCGGGCGAAGTGCCGGGCCATCGCCAGCACGCGCGCGCGAACCGGCGCACCGGCGTCGCCCGCCACGGGCATGAGTTCGCGCTCGACCAGATCGGTCGCGGCCGCCACGAGCAGCGCGTCGCGGTCGCCGAACTGCAGGTACACCAGTTGCCTGCTGACATTCGCGGCCTCGGCGAGGTCGGCGACGGGCAGGGCGGTGGTGCCGCGCTCGGTGACCAGGCGGACGGCGGCGGCCATGAGAGCGGCGCGGGAGCGAAGCACCCGGCGGTCTTGTCGATCCAGCACCTCTCTGACACTAGACATGTGTTAGAAAATAGACAACTGTTAAATCGATTGATTTAGTCAAGGAGTGGCCATGCCCATGATCGAGGTCCGCACCGCCGCCGGCGTGGTGCGCGGACGCGCCGAGGACGGCCTGGCCGTCTTCCGCGGCATTCCGTACGCCGAACCGCCGCTCGGCGAGGCGCGCTTCCAGGCGCCGAAGCCCGTGGCCCGCTGGGAAGGCGTCCGCGACGCGCACGCTTTCGGCCCGCCGCCCCCGCAGGACGCCACCATGGCGGGCCGCAGCGGCGGAGACCTCTTCGCGGGTACGGGTGACGACTGGCTGACGGTCAACGTGTGGACGCCCGACGCCGATCCGCCCGCGCGCCGCCCGGTATTCGTGTGGATCCACGGCGGCGCCTACAAGCACGGCTTCTCCGGCAGCCCCGGCTACGACGCCCAGCACATCGCCCGCGACGGCGACGTCGTCGTCGTGTCGCTGAACTACCGGCTCGGCGCGGAGGGCTTCGCCTGCATCGACGGCGCGCCCGCCAACCGTGGCCTGCTCGATCAGGTCGCCGCCCTGGAATGGGTGCGGGAGAACATCGCGGCGTTCGGCGGCGACCCTGACCAGGTGACCGTCGCCGGTGACTCGGCCGGTGCCGGATCCATCGCCGCCCTGATGGTCATGCCGCGCGCGGCGGGTCTGTTCCGGCGCGCCATCGGGCAGAGCGTGCCGGGCACCTACCTGTCCGACGCCCTGGCCCGCGACGTCGCCACGGCCATCGCCGCCGAGGCGGGGCTGCGCCCGACGGCGGCGGAGCTGTCCGGCGTGGATCCACGGGAACTGCCGAAACTCGCGCATGCGGTGGAGACGAAGATGCGGCAGCACGAGAATCGCTGGGGTGCGTTCGCGCACACGCTCACCCTCTTCTCGCCCGTCGTGGACGGCGAGGCGCTGCCGCAGGCGCCCTGGCAGGCGCTGGCCGCCGGCGCGGGACGGGACGTGGAGCTCATCATCGGCCACACCCGCGACGAATGCCGTACGTTCCTGCTCTTCGCGGGACAGCTTGGCAAGGTCACCGAGGCGCAGGCGGCCGAGGCGCTGCGCCACTTCGGCCCCGGCGACGACGGCGAGCGGGCCTACCGCACCGCGTTCCCTGGCGCGTCCGCCGAGGAACTGTACGAACTCGTGCAGAACGACTGGCTGTTCCGCATGCCGACGCTGCGCCTGGCCGAGGCGCAGGCCGCCGGCGGCGGGCGGGCCCACCTGTACGAGCTGGCCTGGCAGTCGCCGGGCAGCGGCGGCGTACTGCGTGCCTGCCACGGCCTGGACGGCCCGCTGCTGTTCGGCACCTACGACGCCCACCTCGGCCCGGCCGCCATCGGCCCCGAGCACGTCGCCGAGGCCCGCGAGCTGACCACCCAGATCCGCACCGCCTGGGCGTCCTTCGCGAGATCAGGCAACCCGGGCTGGCCGGCGTACGACTCCGAGCAGCGGCTGACGCGGGTCTTCGACGCGACGCCGTCGGTCACGGCCTACCCGGAGGAAGCCTCCCGCCGCCTGTGGCAGGACCACGTCTTCGAGGCGCTGCCCCTGCTGGCCACCTGAGTGGCGCGGTCGGGCGGGAGCCTTGGTTCCTGCCTGGCCGGCGTCAGACCATCGTTTCCGGGTCGTCCGTGCCGAAGTAGGTGAAGGAGCGGAGAGCGAGCTCGCCGTCGGAGCAGGAGATGCCGATCATGCGGCCGGTGAAGCCGCCGGCGACCTCGGTGGAGAGGTAGCGGCCGTCGAGCCGTCCGACTTCGGTGAAGCCGCCGGGGCCGCTGACGCCGGCCACGATGGTATCGGGGCCCTGTTCGGCGCCGAAGCCGGGCGCCTGCTCGGTGCGCAGCTCCAGGACGGTCTCCGCGGTGGCGGGGGCCTCGCCGAGCACCACGTGGAGCGAGCCGATGTGGGCGACGGCGCGGGCGTTCTCGCCCTGGATCTCGACGGTGACGGCATGCCGGGGGTCGATGCGCAGTTCCAGGCCGCCGCGTCCGGAGGTGCGCGCCTGGGCCCGGATGTGGAGATGCTCCTGGCGGCGGCCGGCGAAGGCGCGTTCCTGCCCGGTGGAGGTGAGCAGCCAAGCGTCGCCGGTCTGTCGCAGGGCCTGGCCGGGCCAGCGGCCGGCGGTCACCCAGGACGGCGGCAACGGATCCGTGGGGGTCACTTCCTCGGTGACGGCGGTGGAAGGCGGCGGTTCGATCGGGTCGGCCGGGTGGGGCCAGCCGTCGGTCCAGGCGATGCGGGAGGCGAACGTCTCGCGGCCCAGGATGTGCCACTTGGCGGTACCGATGCCGCCCAGGGCGCGGACACCGAGGTAGAGCGCGACCCACTCGCCCTCGGCGGTCTGCACGAGGTCGGCGTGGCCGACGTTCTGCACGGGGACGTCGATGCCGCGCGCGGTGAGCAGCGGGTTGTGCGGGCACGGCTCGAACGGGCCGGACGGTGCGGGGCCGCGCGCGATGGTGGCGGCGTGGCCGCGCTCGGTGCCGCCCTCGGCGATGAGCAGGTACCAGTACTCGCCGATCTTGTACAGGTGCGGGCCCTCGGGGTGGCTGCCGCCGGTTCCCTGCCACAGCCGCCGCGGCTCGGTGAGCAGCTTGCCGGTCTCCGGGTCCAGTGCGGCCTGCAGGATGCCGCCCGGCTCGCCGATGCCGCACCAGGTGACATAGCAGGTGCCGTCGTCGTCCCAGGCGAGGTCCGGGTCGATGCCGAAGACATCGTCGACCCACACCGGTTCGGACCAGGGGCCCGCCGGGTCCTCGGCCGTGACCAGCAGCAGGCCCGGCTGGCGGAACAGGTTCGTGGTGATCATCCAGAACCGGCCGTCGTGGTAACGCAGGGTCGGCGCGAAGACGCCGCCGGAGGGCGGCATGTCGTCGATGTCGAGTTGTGACGGCCGGTCGAGCGCGTGGCCGATCTGCTTCCAGGTACGCAGGTCGGTGGAGCGGTAGATCGGCACGCCGGGCGCGTACTCGAAGCTGGAGCAGGCCAGATAGTAGGCGTCGCCCGCGCGGCACACGCTGGGGTCGGGGTGGAAGCCGGGGACGACCGGGCGGGTCGGCAGTTGCATCGTGTATCTCCGCAGCTTGTCGTGACTTCGCGCACCACATCCTTATTGACCTGGTGCACGGTCATCACACAGACTACAGCCCAACCGGACGCAAGAGTCCGGTTGTGGACGTGAGTATCGCCGTCCTCCATGCTGTGAAGGGATCTTCGATGACCGACCACTGGGACAGGACCGTTGACGTGCTCGTCGCGGGCTCCGGCGCGGCGGGCCTGGCCGCCGCCATCACCGCCGCCGCCGCCGAACTGGACGTCCTGGTCGTGGAGAGCACCGCACGCTGGGGCGGCACCACGTCCATCTCCGGCGGCGGGCTGTGGATGCCGGCCAACCCGCTCATGCTCCGCGACGGTGTCCCGGACTCCGCCGAGGAGGCCCTGCGGTACATGGACGAGGTCATCGCCGAGACCGGTCCCGCCTCCTCGCCCGAACGCCGCAGGGCCTACGTCGACACCGCCCCCGAGGTGGTGGCCTTCCTTGGCCGCAAGGGGGTGCGCTGGCGCAGGTCGCCCGACTATCCCGACTACTACCCGGACCGGCCCGGCGGCAAGGTGGGCCGCGCGATCGAGGCGGCGCCGTTCAACACCAAGCTGCTCGGCGACTTCTACGCCAGCGCCCGTTCCAAGGAGAGCGGCATCCCGGTGCCGCTCATGACCGATGACGTGTGGCTGCTGTCGCGCGCCTGGTCCACACCGAGCGGTTTCGTGCGCGGCGCCCGTTTCGTCTTCCGCACGCTGGGCCAGTTCGCGGCCGGCAAGCGCCCGGCCGGCGTCGGCGGGGCGCTGGCCTCTTCCCTCATGCACGTCGTCCGTTCGCAGCAGACCCCGGTCTGGCTGTCGGCGCCGGTCACCGATCTGATCACCGAAGACGGCGCGGTGGTCGGCGCGGTAGTGGACAAAGACGGACGCAAGCAGAACGTTCGCGCGCGCCGCGCGGTCGTCCTGGCCGCCGGCGGGTTCGCCAACAACGCCGAATGGCGCCGCAAGCACCACGGCATCCCCGGCTACTCCTCCGCCCCCGAGGGCGACCAGGGCACGGCCATCGAAGCGGGCGTGCGGGCTGGCGGCGCACTGGCGCTCATGGACGACGCCTGGTGGGGCGCGTCCCTGCTCAACCCCGACGGCAAGGCCATGTTCCTCGTCTCAGAGCGGTCCTTCCCGTTCTCGATCATCGTGGACGCCAACGGTGAGCGCTTCACCAACGAGTCAGCCTCCTACATCGACGTCGGCCACGCCATGCTGGAACATGACGTGGCCGGCCCCATGTGGATGGTCAGCGACGTCCGGCACACCCGCCGCTATCTCAACTCCGCCCTGGTCGGGCAGACCAAGAAGTGGATGAAAGCCGGCCTGCTCATCCAGGCCCCCAGCCTCCAGACGCTGGCGGAGGGAATGGGCGTGGAGCCCGCCAGGTTCCGTGCCGCCGTCGAGCGGTTCAACGGGTTTGCCCGTACCGGCGTGGACGAGGACTTTGGCCGGGGCCGGACCGTCTACGACAACTATTACGGGGACCCGCGGGTCAAGCCCAACCCCAACCTTGGCCCCCTGGAGAAGGGCCCGTTCCGCGCCGTCCGTGTCTATCCGGGCGACCTGGGCACCAAGGGCGGCCTGCTCACCGACGAGCACGCCCGCGTGCTGCGTGAGGACGGCACGGTCATCCCTGGTCTGTACGCGGCGGGCAACACCACTGCCTCGGTGATGGGCCGCACGTACCCCGGCCCCGGCTCCACCATCGGTCCGGCGGTCGTCTTCGGTTACCGCGCCGCCCGGCACGCTGCCGCCGGTCAGGCCTCGATGCCGTGACGGAGCATCTGCCAGATGCGCTCGGCGGCCTTCCTGCGTTCGGTCTCGGCGGGGATCTCGATGAGCAGGAGGGTCACCATGCCGATGGCCAGGAGCAGGTCGTGGGTCGTGACGTCCGCGCGCACCCGGCCCGCACGTTGCGCCTCGGCGAGCCCGCGCTCCAGCAACGCCCCCAGGCGCTCGCGGAGGCCGAGGATGCGCGGGTCGGGCTGTGGCGGAATGATGACCAGGCGGATGAACGTGGTGGAGGCGATGGTCTGCTCGGTGACCAGGGCCAGCACC
The DNA here is from genome assembly GCF_040674955.1 of Nonomuraea sp. NPDC049695. Classification (NCBI taxonomy): domain Bacteria; kingdom Bacillati; phylum Actinomycetota; class Actinomycetes; order Streptosporangiales; family Streptosporangiaceae; genus Nonomuraea; species Nonomuraea sp. NPDC049695. Next base: position 18,947 of record NZ_JBFANV010000049.1, read on the forward strand.
TCCTCCAGGGCGGTGCCGGACTTGGCGGCCAGCGCCTCCAGCTCGGCGATGCTGTCCTCGAAGACTGCCAGGGCGAGACTGACCCGGTCGGGGAAATGCCGATAGAGGCTGCCCTGCCCGACCCCTGCCGCCCGCGCGACGTCGGTGAGCGAGGTGTCGTAGCCGGAGGTGGCGAAGGCTTCGCGCGCCGCCGCGATCAACGCCGCCCGGTTGTGTGCTGCGGCTTTCGGGCCTCTGTTGGGTCGACGGGCGGTGGTCACAACGATTATGGTAGCAACCGGACGATTGAGTCCGGTTGTGGGGAACTGATCCCCCTGTGAGCCCGACGAGGCCCGCGCGCTCTGAAGCCTTTGCAATGCCCTCTCCGAAAGGACGTTTTGAGTATGAACTTTGACGACCGCGTCGCCCTCGTCACGGGCGCGGGCTCCGGCATCGGTAAGGCGATGGCCGTCGCCTTCGCCAAGGCGGGCGCCCGCGTGGTGGTCTGCGACATCGATGCTGCGACCGCCGGACAGGTTGCCGCCGAGATCGGGGACGCCGCCGTCGCAGCCACCGCCGACATCGGCGACGACTCCTCGGTGGCCGCGCTGGTCGAGACGGCGGTCAGCACGTACGGGCGGATCGACGTGCTGTGCAACAACGCAGGGATCATGGACACCATGGCCCTGCCCGCCGACATCCCGCTCGCCCAGTGGGAACGCGTGCTGCGCGTCAACCTCACCGGTACCTTCTTGGTCACCCACGCCGTCCTGCCGCACATGCTGCGCCAGGGCGGCGGCGCGATCGTCAACACCGCCTCCGAGGCCGGGATCAGGGGCGCCGCGGCCGGCGCCGCCTACACTGCCTCCAAGCACGGCGTGGTCGGCCTGACCAAGAGCGTCGCCTGGGCCTACGCCAAGGACGGCATCCGCTGCAACGCCATACTGCCCGGCCCGACCATGACCAACATCGCCAACGGCGCCACCTTCGACCCGACCGGCAGCGCCCGCCTCGGCCCCGTCCTGGCTCTCGGCGAACGCCTCGCCCAGCCCGAGCAGATGGCCGACGCCGCCCTCTACCTGGCCTCCGACGCCGCCTCCTTCATCAACGGCGCCATCGTCCCAGTGGACGGCGGCTGGTCCGCAGCCTGAGGACAACGATGACATCTCCCATCTCCGCCACCGGTGGAGCGAGCGGCACGACGGTTGAGGACCACACGCTGGACGGCCCACATGGTCCGCTGCCTGTACGCGCCTACCAGCCCGCCCCCGAGGCCGCCAACGGCATCGGCCTTGTCTGGGCCCACGGGGGAGCCTTCATCTTCGGTGACATCGACATGCCCGAGGCGCACGACGTCTCCCTGGCGCTGGCCGCCCAGGGCGTCACGGTCGTTTCGGTCGACTACCGGCTCGCGCCGACCATGCCGGGCACCGCGGAGGCCGGGTTTCCCGAGCATGACGGCGTGCGCTTCCCCGTCGCCTCGGAAGAGGTCCCGGAGGCCTTTCCGCTGGGCCTCGCGGGACGAAGTGCTCCTTGAAGCGGACGGGGATATCTGGCGGGAAGCGCGCACGTCGCAGCAGGACAGCAAACACGTGTCGGTGACACGTGTCTGCAACGAGTATGCTGACGTTAACGGCAGGTATCCACGAGGCTGACAAGAGCTGGCTCCGTAACGGATCCGCAACGGCTCCTTCTCTGCGGAAAGGCCCATGACCTCCCCCGACCCCCAGCTTTCCGCATGCTGCACTCCACGCCGGACGGCCGCCGTGCACGCGGAATCGGCGGCGAAGGTGGTGGCGCGGCACGGCACGCACCTGATCGAGCAGTGCCACATCCCGGCCGGCGCCTTCCGTATGGGCGACCACCTCGGCGACGGCCTGCCCGGAGACGGGGAGACACCGGTCCACGAGGTGACGCTCGACGCCTACGCCATCGACACCACCACCGTCACCAACGCCGACTTCGCCCGCTTCGCCGGCGACACCGGCTACTGCACCGAGGCCGAATGGGAACGCGCCTCGCGCGGCGGCCTCGACGGCGCCCGCTACCCCTGGGGCGACGAACTCCTCGACGACGGCTGGCGGGTCAACATCTGGCAGGGCACCTTCCCCAGGCACAACACCGCCGAGGACGGCTGGCCCGCCACCGCCCCCGTGCGCACCTACCGGCCCAACGCCTTCGGCCTCTGGCAGACGGTGGGCAACGTCTGGGAGTGGTGCGAGGACCCGTTCGATCCGCGCGCGTACGCCAAACGCGCCCGCATGCGGGAGCCGGCGCACAACCCCCGCTCCCGGGTGTCACCGGTGCTGCGGGTACTGCGCGGCGGCTCCTACCTCTGCCACGACTCCTACTGCAACCGCTACCGCAACGCCGCCCGGTCGTCGAACACGCCCGACTCCAGCATGGGCAACGCGGGTTTCCGCACGGTGGCTCTCTGACCTACCGCAACGGACCCTCGTTGCCGAAGGCCAGGGGCAGGAAGCGCTCGGCCATCCGGCGGTACCCGTCCGCGTTCGGGTGCAGGCCGTCGGGCAGGTCGGCGATGTCGTCGGGGCCGAAGAGCGCGAGCCCGTCGAGGACGTGCAGGTGCGTGTCGCCCTCCTTGCGGCGCACGTCCACGTGCTGAGACAGGAGCTCGCGGACGCGTGTCAGCGTGAGCGCGCCGGTGGCCAGGTCAGCGGGTCGTTCGACCACGTGAACCTGGTGGTCGCCTCCCACGTGGGTCGGGCCGGGGTGGTTCTCGGCGGCCGGACAGAGGATCGGGGTGACGATGAGGATCGGCGTGGTGGGATGGCCGTCGCGGACGGTGTCGAGGAAGCCGTGGAAGGCCGAGGTGAAGGCCCGTTCGCGCAGGGAGTCGGCGTTGACGACGTTGATGCCGAGCTCCAGGCTGATCGCGGTCGCGGGCAGGTCGCGGATGGTGCGGGCGACGAACTGGTCGAGGTGGCACTGACCGCCGAGCCCGAGATTCAGCAGGGATCGACCGGCCGCTCTGGCCACCAGCGCCGGCCAGGTGCCGGTCGGGCGGTCGGCTTCCGAGCACTGGCTGATGGAGCTGCCGTGGTGCACCCACAGCGGCTCGTCCACCGGTGCCGGGCGCAGCGACGCTCCACCGGGAATCCGCACGTCCAGCACCTTCAGCGTCGCGGCGGCGGGAAACCAGATCCCGATCCGCCGCTCCTGGCCGCCCTCGCCGAGCTCGAACCTCAAGGTGGCCAGCCCGCCGGGCCGGAAGTCCGTGCCGCCGGTGACAGGATCCAGCAGGATGAGGGTCTGCTGCTCGGTGATCACCGGCTCGCGCAGGTCACCGTCGACCACGAGGTCGAAGGCGGTGCCGGTCACCGGCGTGCCCGGCATCAGGATCTTGGTGAGTTCCACGTCGACCTCCATGATCGAGGCGTCGGTGAGGGCCTCGATGCGCACCCCGGACGGCACGGCGCTCATGAAGTCGAAGGCAAGGTCTCCCAGCCGCGCTCGCGTCGTGGAGGATGAGCGATGGAAGATGACTCCCGTTGCGTCGGCGGTCGTCTCGACGGAGCCTGCGACGCAGGCGAGCACGCCCTTCAGGACGGACTGCATGGGCAAGATCCTCTCGATTAGGGCCGTGTCCGGGCAGGGGAGGGCGACGCCGTCTCCGGCGGCAGGCGGACCGGCCTCAGGTGGATGAGCGCTGGATGACGCGCGGATGGGCGGAAGAGAAGGCCCTACGGGGTTGCGCGTTCGTCAGGACCGCGACCACGGCCTCGGCGTGGTCCCGCGCGATCTCGTGGAGATCATAGGCCACGGTGGTCAGGGGCGGAACCGCGACCTCCGAGGTGGGGATGTCGTCGGCGCCGACCAGCGCGAGGTCGGTGGGGCAGCGCAGGCCGCGCTCGTGGACGCCGGCGAGGACAGCGAAGGCCGTCTCGTCGTTGAAGGCGCACACGCCTGTCACTGCCTGCTCCTTCCAATGCCCGACCGCGAGCGCCGCCTCGGAGGTCTTCAAGCCGACGGTCTGCACCACGGGCGGCTCCAGGCCCGCCTCAGCACATGCGTCCGACACGCCACGCAGCCGGTCGTCGGCCATCTGCCGCAGGGCCGCGTCCGCCGTGAACGCGTAACCGATGCGCCGATGGCCGCGGCCGATGAGATGCTCGGCCTGCACCCGGCCGACCTGCCACAGCGAGGCGTCCTCGTGCGCGAAGGGCAGGACGACGGCGGCACCCGCGTGCCGCAGGGCCTGAGCGGTGTCGGCATCGAACGGATAGAAGCCGATCACGGCCGAGGCGCCCAGCGTGGCACAGACGTCGGGCAGCGGACGGCCGTGCGCCCCTTCCAGATGCGTGACGAGGGTGAGGTTGAAGGCCGCGAGCGCGGTGGCGAGCTCCTCGACGAAGCGGCTGATGCTCGGCCCAATGGGCAGGTCGGGGACGGACAGCAGAGCGATGTCGCTGCGGCCGGACCGCAGCGCCCGCGCCCAGGCGTGCGGGCGGTAACCCAGCCGCTCGGCCGCCTCCATGACGCGACGCCTGGTCTCCTCGGGGATCGACTGGCCCGGCGCGTCGTTGAGCACGACGCTCACCGTGGTGCGGGAGACGCCGGCCTCGCGGGCCACGTCGGTGCTGGTGATCCTTCTGGCAGGTCGCGTCATGAATCCTCACGTCGCAGGCGGGGGCGGGCTCTCCATCTTAGGCGGCGCGGATGACACGTGTCTGTCGAGGATGGGCACTGGAAGGGCTGTTGCGGATCCGTTACGGGAGTCTCTCTTGTCAGCCCCGGGATACCTCCTGTTAACGTCATCCCCATCGGTACAGACACGTGTCACCTGCACGTGTCTGTGAGACACCTCGGCAGTCGCCCCATCGCCCTTCGCCCCCACGGCACCGCCGCCCCGTCACCCAAGGAACGTGCGTGCACAAGACGAACCACGAGCTCAAGGTTCATCAAACCGACCGCGCGCCCGGTCAGGCCGAGCCGATGGAGTCCCTGCCCCTAAGCAGGTGCGTCGCGATGAGCGGCAACCTGCCCGACCTCGACCGCCTGCTCGACAAGAGCGCCGCCACCAGCCGCTGACCTTCTCCATCCCTGCGAATGCCGCACTCATCCCCCTGCGAGGTTCCCATGGCATTCACCCACGCCGACCAGCCGCCCTTCGATCCACCGGCCGGTACCGGCCCCGTCGTCGGGCGGACCGGCGAAGACGATCTGCCGAAGGTGGGCGCCTCCTACATCTGGCTGCTCGTCCTGGCCGTGTTCGGCTCCTACATGGCGCTGGTCACGCCCATCTCGATCTCGCTCGCGATCAAGGTGGAACAACTCGCGCCCGCCAACGAGGAGTACCTCGGATACATCACCGGCGCCGGCGCCTTCACCGCCCTGATCGCCTCGCCGCTGCTCGGCATGCTCAGCGACCGTACCCGCAGCCGGTTCGGCCGCCGCCGGCCGTACATCGTCGGGCTCACCGTCGTCGGGTCCCTGGCCCTGGTGGTGATGGCGCAGGCGTCGAGCATCCTCGTGCTCGGCCTCGGCTGGATGCTGGCGCAGCTCGGCTGGGGCGGCATCATGGGCCTGCTGATCGCCTCCCAGGCTGACCGGCTGCCGGAGTCGCAGCGCGGCAAGGTGTCCGGGCTCAGCGGGGTCGTCCAGCAGCTCGCGCCGGTCTCCGGCACCATGATGGCCGGCGGGCTCGCCGGCAACCATCTCCTGTTGTTCCTGGTGCCGGGAGGCATCGGCGTGCTGGCCATGGTGGCGTTCGCCTGTTTCGTCCGCGAGCCGGACAGCCGCGACCTGCCCGCCACCACCACCCGGCTGACCGTCCTGTCGCTGGTACGTGTCTACCTGTTCGATCCACGCCAGAACCCCGACTTCGCCTGGAACTGGCTCGGCAGGCTGCTGTTCATGACCGGCCTGACCTTCAACACCACCTTCACCGCGTTCTTCCTGGCCGACCGGATGGACGTGAGCGTGGCCGAGGTGGCGGGCATCATCGCCGTCTTCGGGCTCGGCGGCATCATCGCCGCGTCGGCGGGCGCCATCGGCGGTGGCTTCCTGTCCGACAAGCTGCGCCGCCGCCGCGTCTTCGTGCTGCTCGGCGGCGCCGTGGTGGCCGTAGGCGCCGTCGTGATGGCGCTGTCGTCCAGCGTGCCGGTGATCCTGGGGTGTTCGATCCTGGTCAGCTTCGGCATCGGCATCTTCTCCGCCGTGGACATGGCGCTCGCCCTGGACGTGCTGCCCGACCGGGACGCCGAGGCCGGCCGCTACGTCGGCATCGTGGGCTTCTCCACCTCCCTCGCGCAGGGGGTCGCACCCCTCATCGCGCCGCTGATCCTGGCCATCGGCGCCAGCGGGGGAGAGAAGAACTACACCCTGCTCTACCTGATCGCCGGTGCGCTCACCCTGGCCAGCGGCCTGGTGGTGCTGCTGCGCGTCAAGTCCGTCCGCTGACATCTCTGTAACAAGGAGCACGCGTGATCCGCACGTCCTTCAACGACGGCTGGCAGGTGCGGCCGAAGGTCAATCCCTTCGCCGAACTCGCCGGGGTGGTGGTCCCGTACCGGGAGGTGACGCTGCCGCACGACGCCATGATCGAGCAGCCGCGCGTGCCCTCCGAGGAGGGCGCGGCGGGGGCGTACTTCCCCGGCGGGGTGTACGAGTACCGCAAGACGTTCTTCGTCCCGAAGGAACACCAGGGCAAGCGGATCGCGATCGAGTTCGAGGGCGTCTACCGCGACGCCACCGTGTTCATCAACGGCGACTACGCGGGCCAGCGCCCCTACGGCTACTCCCTCTTCCGCATCGACGCCAACCGGTTCCTGCGCTACGGCCAGGACAACGAGATCCGCGTCGAGTGCCGCGCCCACCAGGACTCGCGCTGGTACACCGGTGCCGGCATCTACCGTGACACGTGGCTGCTGGTCGGCGATCTGGTCCGGATCGCGCCGGACGGCGTCCGGGTCACCACCCCGGACATCGACGCGGAGCGGGCAGTGGTCGAGGTTGCCACCACCGTGGTCAACGACTCGATCGCGATCCACACGGCCGACCTGGTCGTCGAGCTGCGCGACGCCGCCGGGACCATGGTGGCGTCCGGCGCCTCGCAGGTGACCGTGCTGCCCGGTGAGCCCGCGACCGCCCGCCAGCGGCTCTACGTGCGCAACCCCGCCTTGTGGAGCCCCGACACGCCCGCCCTGTACACCTGCGACGTCACGCTGACCGGCCTCGACTCCGAGCGGGTGACCTTCGGCATCCGGTCGCTGCGCCTCGACCCGGAGCACGGATTCCGGCTGAACGGCGAGAGCGTCAAGCTACGCGGCGCGTGCGTGCACCACGACAACGGCGTCCTCGGCGCGGCCACCTACGCCCGCGCCGAGGAGCGCCGGGTGGAGATCCTCAAGGAGGCCGGATTCAACGCCATCCGCATCTCCCACCAGCCGATGAGCAAGGCCATGCTGGACGCCTGCGACCGGCTCGGCGTGCTCGTCGTGGACGAGACCTTCGACATGTGGATCTCAGCCAAGAGCCCGTACGACTACAGCCTGAACTTCCCCGAATGGTGGGAACGCGACGTCGAGGCCATGGTCGCCAAGGACTTCAACCATCCCAGCGTCATCATGTACTCGATCGGCAACGAGATCCCCGAGACCGGCACCCCGTCCGGCGCCACCTGGGGACGCAGACTCGCCGAGAAGGTCCGCGCCCTGGACGGCACCCGCTACATCACCAACGCCGTCAACAACATGCTCGCCGTCATGTCCGAACTGGGCGCCTTCATGCAGCAGGCCGCTGCCGACGATGGCGCGGGCATCAACACGCTCATGGCCGACGCCAGCGACGCGATGAACGCCGTCGCCGCCTCCGACCTGGTGACCGAACGCACCGCCGAGTCCTACGCCGTGCTCGACGTGGCCGGCATGAACTACTCCGACAGCCGCTACGCCCTCGACCGCGAGAAGCTCCCGGACCGCATCATCCTGGGCACCGAGACCTTCCCCACCCGCATCGACCGCCTGTGGGCGCAGGTGCAGCAGCACAGCACGGTGATCGGCGACTTCACCTGGACGGGCTGGGACTACCTGGGCGAAGTCGGCATCGGCCGCCCGCAGTACGCCGCCCCGGACGGCGAGCGGCCGCCGCACAACGCGCCGTACCCGTACCTGCTGGCCGGCTGCGGCGACATCGACATCACCGGCCACCGCCGCCCCGTCTCCTACTACCGCGAGATCGTCTACGGCCTGCGCACCGAGCCGTACCTGGTCGTCCAGCGGCCGGAGCATCACGGCAAGACGTGGACCGGGAGCCCTTGGGCCTGGAGCGACACCCTCGCGAGCTGGACCTGGCCCGGCCACGAAGGCGCGCCCATTGTGGTCGAGGTCTACAGCGACGCCGACGAAGTTGAGGTGCTCGTCAACGGCCGCTCCCTCGGACGTCGGCCGGTGGAGAGCTTCCGCGTCGCGTTCGAGACCACCTACGAACCCGGCGAGGTGACCGCCATCGCCTACCGCAACGGTACGGAGACCGGCCGTGACCTGCTTCGTTCCGCCACCGGGCCGGTACGGCTGCGCGCCGAGACCGACCGCCCCACGGTCTCGGCGGCAGGCGGTGACCTCGCCTACGTCACCCTCACCCTGACTGACGCCGAAGGCACGCTGCACACCGGTGCGGACCGGCCGGTCACTGTGGAGGTCTCCGGTGACGGCGTGCTGGCGGGTTTCGGCAGCGCTGACCCCTCGACCGAGGAACGCTTCGACGCCACCGAGCGCCGCACCTACGAGGGCCGCGCCCTGGCCGTCGTCCGCCCCACCGGCCCGGGCAAGATCCGCCTGCTCGCCACCGCCCCGGACTGCGACCCGGCCGAGATCGTCATCACTGCCAGCTGAACCGTAATTGGGAGAAATACCATGGCTGAGCCCCGTTATCTTGATCCAGCGCTGTCCGTCGAGGAGCGCGTCACCGACCTCCTGCCCCGCCTCACCCTGGAGGAGAAGGCGGGACAGTTGACCCAGTTCTTCTACTTCCGTGACGCTCAGGAGGTCCCCGACGACTTCGACCTCGACTCGCTGCCGCCGGAGCACCAGGTGTTCGCCAAGCAGCCGGCGATGGTGGAGGAGGCCATCGGCAGCGGCCGGGCTGGCTCGATGTTGTTCGTGAAGAACGCCGCGACCGCGAACCGGCTGCAGCGCCTGGCCGTCGAGCAGAGCCGTCTGGGCATCCCGCTGCTGTTCGGCTTCGACGTCATCCACGGGCTGCGCACCATCTTCCCGGTGCCGATCGCGCAGGCGGCCAGCTGGTGTCCGGCGACCATCGAAGCCGCGCAGGCCGCCGCAGCCCGGGAAGCGCGCGCCGCCGGCATCCACTGGACGTTCGCACCGATGATCGACATCTCCCGGGACCCCCGCTGGGGACGGATCATCGAAGGGCCGGGGGAGGACCCGTACCTCGGCTCCGCCGTCGCCGCCGCGCAGGTGCGGGGGTTCCAGGGTGACCTGGGCGACGGCCGCATCGTCGCCGGGCCCAAGCACCTGGCGGGGTACGGGGCGGCCCGCGGCGGACGCGACTACGACGACGCCGAGATCTCCGACTCCGAGCTGTGGAACGTCTACCTGCCGCCGTTCCGGGCCGCCGTCGAGGCGGGAGCGCTCAACGTGATGAGCGCGTACATGGATCTCAACGGCGTCCCGGCCTCCGGCAACCGGTGGTTGCTGACCGAGGTGCTGCGCGAGGAGATGGGCTTCGACGGGTTCGTGGTCTCCGACGCCAACGCCGTGCGATCCCTTGAGGTCCAGCACTTCGCCAGGGACCTCACCGACGCGGCGGCCCGCGCGGTCAACGCCGGGCTCGACATGGAGATGTGCATGTTCGACCCCGCCTTCGCGCACCTGCCCGAAGCGGTGGACCAAGGACTGGTCGAGGAAGAGGCGATCGATCAGGCTGTACGCCGGGTTCTGGCGATCAAGTTCCGGCTGGGCCTGTTCGAGAACCCGTACACGGACGAGACGTCCTCATTCGACCTCGCCGAGCACCAGGAGTCGGCGCGGATGGCGGCCGAACGCGGCATCGTCCTGCTCAAGAACGACGGCGATACGCTGCCGCTGGACACCGGGGCGCTCACCTCCGTGGCCGTCATCGGGGAACTGGCCGACAGCAAACGCGACACCTTGGGGCCCTGGGTCTTCGCGCACGACACCGACGAGACCGTCTCGATCCTCGAAGGCCTGCACGCCCGCCTCGGCGACCGGATCCAGGTCCGGTACGCGCCCGGCGCGGGCATCCCGCCTCGGACGTTCCCGTCAGTGTTCGACCAGATGGACCCCACGATCGTCGCCACCGGTGCCGACCACGACGACGACGCGGAGATTGCTCGCGCGGTCGAGCTGGCCGCCGCCTCAGAGGTCGCGATCGTCGTGGTGGGCCAGCGGCAGAACCAGATCGGCGAGAACGCGTCGTCGGCGACCCTGGACCTGCCCGGCCGGCAGCTCGAACAGCTGCAGCGGATCGTCGCCACGGGCACGCCGGTGATGCTGGTCGTGATGTCCGGCCGCCCGCTCGACCTGCGCTGGGCTGACGCGCACGTGCCCGCCATCGTCCAGGCCTGGTACCTCGGCACGCGCGGCGGCGAGGCCGTGGCCGCGGTGCTGGCCGGTGACGTCTCCCCGGCCGGGCGGCTGCCGTTCACCTGGCCCCGCCACGCAGGCCAAGTCCCGATGATCTACGCGCACCACCGCACCTTCGCCCCGCAGGACCAGCACAAACGCTACTGGGAGGAGGAGAGCACCCCGCTGTACCCGTTCGGGCACGGCCTGTCCTACGCCGAGTTCACCTACTCCGATCTGCGGGTCGAGCACGACGCCATCGCCGTCGGCGAGACGACCACGGTGTCGGTCGAGGTGACCAACACCGCCGAGCGGGAGGCCGACGAGGTCGTCCAGCTCTACATCCACCAGCGTTACGGGAGCGCGTCCCGCCCCGTGCGTGAACTGAAGGGTTTCCAGCGGATCACCCTCGCGCCGGGCGAGACGCGCAAGGTGACCTTCCGGCTCGGGCCGGAGGAACTGTCGTACTGGAACGCCGCCGCCCGCCGCGTCGTGCAAGACGCCACCACGTTCGACCTCTACGTCGGCGGCAGCTCCACCGCCGAGACGGCGGCCGTCCTGGAGGTCAAGTGAGCGACAGCGTGATCGACCGGGAGGCCGTCGTCCGGCGGCACACCGTCGAGATCACCGAGCCGGATCCGGCGGCCGTGCTGACCGTGGGCAGCGGTGACTTCGCCTACACCGCCGACATCACCGGCATGCAGACCTTCACCGCCTTCCACGACCAGGCCACCGCGATGGGTGAAGGGCGGCTCGCGGTGAACACCGCGACCATGTCGACCTGGGGCTGGCACTCCATGCCGAACCCGGACGGATACGTGCTCGACGACGCGATGTCCACCTACGACAGCCCGCGCGGCCCGGTCGAATATCCCGACAAGTTCGATATGAGCACGATGATGGGCGGCGAGATCCCGCCGGAGTACCGCGCCGGAGCCTGGCTGAACGTCAACCCGCACCGGCTCGACCTCGGCCGCATCGGGCTCGTGCTCCGCCCGAGCGCCGGAGCGGCGGCTGAGGACGATCCGGCCGTCCTGGAGAATTCGCGGCAACGCCTCGACCCGTGGACCGGCACCATCACCAGCGCCTTCGCCTATGCCGGACACCAGGTGCAGGTGACCACGGTCGCCGACCCGCACCGCGCCCGGGTGGCCTTCCGCATCGAATCGGACTTGCTCGCTACCGGCCAGGCCGGCATCGCCATTCGTTTCCCCTACGCCAGTGACGGCTTCTTCGCCACGTCCGACTGGACCGCCTCCGACCGGCACACCACCACGCTGCAGCCCCTCAACGACCGCGCCTGCCGCTTCGAGCGGGTGCTCGACGACACCGCGTACGTGCTGCGCCTGGACTGGTCGGAAGGCAACGTCCGCGCCACCGCTGAGCCGCACACCTTCGAGCTTCGCACCTCGGCCACCACGCTGGAGCTCGTGGCCACCTTCGCCCCGAGCGACGGCGGCGTCCTCGGCCGCGGCGAGTTCCTGACCATCGAAGGCGCCGCCACGGCCTGGTGGCGGCAGTTCTGGACCACCGGCGCCGCCATCGACTTCGCCGGCAGCACCGACCCGCGCGCCGCCGAACTCGAACGCCGCATCGTCCTGTCGCAGTACCTGAGCGCGATCAACTGCTCCGGCACCACTCCGCCCCAGGAGACGGGACTCATCACCAACTCCTGGAGCGGCAAGTTCCACCTGGAGATGCACTTTTGGCACGCCGCTCACTTCGCCACCTGGGGCCGCCCCGAACTGCTCAAACGCAGCCTCGACTGGTACCTGTCCATCCTCGACATCGCCCGCGAGACCGCCCGCCGCCAGCACTACGCCGGAGCCCGCTGGCCGAAACAGGTCGGCCCGGACGGCCGTGAAAGCCCGTCCGACATCGGCGCCCTGCTCATCTGGCAACAGCCACACCCCCTCTACCTGCTCGAACTGCTCTACCGCAGCAAGCCCTCGCCCGAGCTGGTGACCCGCTTCGCCGAACTGGTGGAGGAGACGGCCACGTTCATGGCCTCCTTCGTCGAGGAGCGCGATGGCGCCTACCACCTGCCTGCCCCGCTCGTCCCGGCCCAGGAGTTCTACGACGCCAAGACCACCGAGGACCCCACGTTCGAGCTGGCTTACTGGTGGTGGGGGCTGGAGATCGCCCAGTCCTGGCGGGAACGCCTCGGCCTCAAGCGCGAGGAGAACTGGCAGCACATCCAGGACAACCTGGCCCGGCCCCACCAGCGCGACGGCGTCTACACCGCCATCGCCACTGAGCCCTATCTGCGCCGCGACGACCACCCATCCCTGCTCTGCGCCCTCGGGGTCGTACCACCCACCCCGCTCATCGACCCGGCCGTCATGGAGGCCACCCTCCTCTACGTCCGCGACCACTGGGACTGGAACAGCGCCTGGGGCTGGGACTTCCCCGTCATGGCCATGACCGCCACCCGCCTCGGCCGCCCCGACCTGGCCATCGACGCGCTGCTCATGGACACCGGCAAGAACGCCTACCTGCCGACCGGCCACAGCCCGCAGATCGGCAGTCTGCTCCCGATCTATCTCCCCGCCAACGGTGGCCTGCTAGGCGCCGTCTCCCTCATGGCCGCCGGCTGGGACGGCGCGGACACCGACTGCCCGGGCTTCCCCCGCGACGGCGGCTGGCGGGTGCGCCACGAAGGCTTCACAGCCTGGCCCTGACGACGTGTCCCATAGGACTGTCCGCGCAGCCTGCGGGCGGTCCTGCCCTCCTGTTTCGCTTGAGGAGTCCGCATGCAGCACCACGACGAAACCCTTGGCAAGTACCTCGCCGGCGTTCGCCCCCTTGGCAAGTACCTCGCCGGCGTTCGCCGGCGACCACATGTGCTCGCGGTGATCCTGAGCGGATCGGTCGCCCGGGGTGACGAGCGTGAAGACTCTGACGCCGACGTCTATCTGGTCGTGACCGACGAGAGCTTCGAGGAGGCACGGAAGGCCGGCGCATTGAGCACGGTGCGCCACGATGTGGCCACCTACTCCGACGGGTACATCGACGTGAAGGTCATCTCACTGGGTTATCTCGACGCGGCGGCCGAGCGCGCGGAGGAGCCGGCGCGGGCGCCGTTCCAGTACGCGCGGGTGGCGTGGTCGCGCGTCGAAGGACTTCACGAGAGGATCTCCCGGATCGCGGCCCTGCCGGAAGCGGAGTGGCGGCGACGGGAGCAGTCCCACATCGCGGCGGCACGCCTGTACGGCGGCTACTTCCTACCGCAGGCCGACAAGCTCGATGATCCACTTCTGCGTCAGTGGGCGGCACTCCACCTGGTGACCGCGGCCGGACGGGCGCTGCTGGCCCGGCAGCACGTGCTGTTCGAGGGACCGAAATACCTCTCCCGCGCCGTCCGAGAGATTGATCGCCCGACCGAGTACGACGCGCTGGTGGAACAACTGCTGGCCGCACCACGCCCCGAGACCGCCTTCGCGCTGCTCGGCGCCCTGGAAAGCCACCAGCCCGCAGGGCTCGGCTGTGAGGAGACGCTCGGGCGATTCGTGCAAGACGACGAGCTCGCCTGGTTCTTCAGCACCCCACCGCCCGAGCGGTACTGAGTCCGTTGCCTGGCCGCACGGCGTTGCGCGCGACCGCCGACATCTGCCTGAGAATCAGACGCAGCCGGCTTTCTCGCCGAAGGCCATGTGGACGCCGCCGACGGCGGGGGTGGGGTCGGCCGGGGCGTAGTAGCCGTCGGGGATGAGCCGGCTGGCGGCTCGGCCGCCAGGGCCCCACCCGGCTGGAGGTCGAAGCGCTGCGGGTCGTACCCCGGTGGCGGCCAGGACGGGAAGTCGCGCCACTTGTCCTCGCCCATCACGGACAGGCATACAGTGGCGCGTTCGGCCGGCTGCTCGCCCCGTGCCAGAGCCAGCTCGAAGTCGAGGGCCTCGGCGGTGTAGGTATGTCCCACGTCCATGGAGATATGGACCCAAGGGGCGACGGTGAGGCGGACGGGAGAGCGCCCGGCGTCCAGAAGGGTCCGGTAGTCGCGGAGCTGGCCGCGCAGGAAGATGTCGTATCAGCCGCTGATGGAGCTCACCGGCACGGTGATGTCGGCAACCCGGTGGCGGTGGTCGAAGCTCTGCCAGAACGGCGCGTCGGCGTCGTGAAGGAGGATGTTCTGGATGTAGTCGTCGCGGTGGTCCCATCGCGGTGGTGTCGGCCTGGTTCAACGGGAGCGTGCGCAGGGCGCGTTGGACCTTCTTCCCTCCCAAGAGCTGGCGCACCATGCCGAGCTTGCGTTCCTGGCCGGCGACTGGGACGTCCCAGACGAACGGGGCCTCCAGGGAGAACGAGTCCGAGCGGAGGAAGTCCAGGGTGAGAGCCGACTCGGAGACTCCCGGGATGATGGCCTTGACCTGGGGTGGCACGGCGTCGGTGACCGCCCACTGGTGGAAGCCGCTGGAGCTGGCGGCGAACAGGATGATCGACTCGCCGAACCAGGGCTGCTTGATCATCCAGTCGATCGTGTCGAGGCCGTCCTCGCGCTCGCAGCGCAGAGGATCGAAGGCCCCGCCGGAGCCGAAAGGCGCCGCGCGTGCTCTGGATGAGGACCTGGAAGCCGCGTTCGGCCAGCGGCCGGGCCATCGGGGCCGCGGTCATGGCGGCCCGCCTAGCAATGGGAGCACCGGGGCCCTGTCAGGTGCCGGATGCAAGTGTGAGGCCGAGAGGCGATAAAGCCTCCGAGCAGCTGCCGGACGGTCGGCTGCGGGTCCGCGCGGAGGGTGTCTTGGACAGTGCCCGGATCCACGCCTAAAACACTCCAGGCGGCGGCTGCATGGTGCCGGATGCACGGGAGGCTCTGGAAGAAAGGTTCGTCAGCGGGAGGGCGCAGGTAACCGACCCCGCGCGCGGCGTGAATACCGGTGTCCAGGTGGGTTGCCTGACCATGCAAGGCACGCCCGTCGCCATGATGGCGCCAGCCGAGACAGAGGTCATTGGCTACTTTGGGGCTGGGGACTCTTCGGAAGCGGAGGGCCGAGACGGCCCGTTCCGCGAGCAGCTCCGCCACGGCGATGAGCAGGCCGCCGAACACGAGCAGCTGAAATCTCGACGACGAGCGGCTCCACCACGTCGACGATGCGACGCTGGGGGCGACCGAGATGCTGTGGGAGCGGACCGCGCGTGTGGGCCGCCTGCCGTAGCTTGAGAGGTATGGGCGGACGGGCGCGGCACTCAGGCGGCAGGAGACCGCAGCGCGCACCGAAAGCGCTCATCGCAGTGTCCGGGGCGACCATGCTGTGCAGCGTGCTGTCGAACTTCGATTCCTGGCCCACCTGGCACCAGCTCATGTTCGGACTGGCGGCAGTCGCGGGAGCTGCGGCGATGGCTCTGCCTGACGGGCGTCATCTTCAAAAAATCCGGTTCAGTGCGTGGCCTTCAAAAAAAATCACCTATTGAAGGATTATTGGACTGTTCAACAATCCGTGAGGTGGTGTCGGCGTTGCCACGACACCGCGCTCGCCCCGGCGCAGCGAGGGGACCTTCGACCTGGCCGCCGCCGACGCGGAAAGCCAGCGCCCGTGCAATTCGTGGCCGCCCGGCAGCGCCCTGCGCGGGCCAAGCTGTACCGGATCATGCTGGACGAGCTCGGCGCTCGGCTACCACCGCGCTGGAGCAGTTGCGTACGCGCTTGGACGAACAATTCGGCGAAGTCCAGGCGCGCTTGACCAGCATCGAGGCAGCAGCCAACGACGAACTCGCCGCCCGCAGAGCAGAACCACGCGATCACTGAGTCGCAGACGACGGTCTCAAGCGCAGCTCAGGCGGGGGTTCCACAAATCCGACCGCGAATGAGGAAGATCACTGCGCCGGGGGCGGGACGGGGTCGCGTCCTCGGAGCGGTGTAAAAGGCTCAACGAGGTAGGTGCCGTGGGTTGATCTTAGGCGGCGGCCGTCTCGGGTGTCGAGTCGGTCGCTGAGGTGGCTGCCGGTTGGAGCTTGGTGGGCGGAGACAGCAGGGCCCGGCGCAGGTCCTGCAGTGTGCGCAGGCCCTTGCTGGTCATGGTGAAGCCGCGCCAGCCGCGGGCGGCGCGATCCAGCACTGCCCAGACCAGGGAGACGCAGGAGGTCTCGCCGGGGAAGCGGCCGATGACCTTGACGCGGCGGCGGGTCTCGCCGAAGGTGCGCTCGATGAAGTTGGAATGGCGGATGCGCTTGTGATGCTCGGGTGGGAAGCGCAGGTAGGTCGTTAGCGAGGCGCGGTCGGCCAGCAGGCTCTTGATCGCGGCCGGGTAGCGTGCGCCCCACTTATCGGCGAAGGCGTCGATGCGCCGCTGGACCCACTCCACCAGAGGCTGGCCCGGCTCGGCCTGCTCGCCCAGGCTGCTGGTGTCGAAGATGTCCCAGTAGGCGGCCTTGACCTCGGCCTGGTCACCGGCGCTGACCTTGGACAGCACGTTGCGGCATTTGTGGATCACACAGCGCTGGCGCAGCGAGCGGGGAAAGACCTGTTCAGCGGCGCTGATGAGGCCGGGTGCGCCGTCGGAGATGAGCAGGAGCGGCGGGCGCAGGCCGCGGCCGGCCAGGTCGGTGAGGAAGTCGTGCCAGGCGTCGGTGGACTCGGCGGCTGCGGCGGACAGCCCGACGAAGACAGGCTTGCCGTCGCATGTGATGCCCCAGGCGGCCAGGACCGGCTCGGCCCGCCGGCTCCTCGGTCCACACCCGGCGCGCCTACCGCGGCGACCTGATTGCCTTCGCCGCCCATCACGGCGAGGGCATCGGCGAGCTGACCGCCGCGCCGGTCCGCGCGTATCTGGCCGAGCTCGCCAAGTTGTCGCCGGCCAGCCGCAAGCGCAAGCGCGCCGCCGTCGCCTCCTTCGCCAAGTGGGCGGTCCGCCACGACCTCCTGGCCGCCAACCCGATGGACCGCATCGACACGGTCAAGGTGCCCAAGAACCTGCCCCGCCCCGCCGCGGCCGACGTCGCCAAGGTGCTGGCGGTGATCTGCTCGCGGCGGCCGCGCAAGGAGACTCCGCTGGACCGGCTGCGCGACCGGGTGCTGTTCGAGACCGCCTACGTGTGCGGCGCCCGCGCCTCGGAGGTGTGCGGCCTGTACGTCGAAGACCTGGACCTGCGCCTGGACGACGAACACGTCCGCATCCACGGCAAGGGCGGCAGCGTGCGCACCGTCCTGCTCGACGACCGCGGCTACGTCACCCTACTCAAGCTCTACCTGGCCCGCGCCGGCTACACCGCCGGGCCGCTGTTTCGCGCCTCCATCAACGGCCGCGGCGGGCCGCTGTCCTACGACGCCGCCCACCACCGCTGGCAGACCTACTGCGCGCAGGCCTGCGTCGAGATCGACATCCACCCGCTGCGCCACGCCCACGCCACCGAACTCATCAACGCCGGCGTCTCCATCGAGGCGGTGCGCCGCCGCCTCGGACACGCCTCCACCGAGACGACGCAGCTGTACGCGCTACTCGACGACAAAGTCGCCGACGCCGAGATCCGCGCCGCCCGACGCCGCCGCGACCGAGCGGCGCGTTGATCGCACAGTTAGCCATCTCCAAGTTCAGGCGGCTTTGAGCAGGGACAACGCAATCGCGTGTACCTGGTGACAGCTTCGTTAACGGCAGGCCGACGCCTGCCATGCCCACGTCCAGGACCTGTCCTAGATGGTGGACCACGGCCCGTACTCGGCGGGCAGATCCCCCATGGATTGACAGTGCGAAAGCGCCACATCACCGCGTTGAAGTGGTGCCGCAGATTCGGGGTCGGGCCTCGCTCGCCCAAGGGCAGGTGAGGCTCGAACAAGGACCATTCCTCGCCAGTAACGTCTCCACGCGCCATGGCGATGGCCTACCCGGACCGCATACTAGAGCGCAGGCGATCCCTCTGATCTCAACTTTAGAGCCGTTCGGTTCCCCTGCTGGTACAGTCCAGTCTCACCCCCGCCCGAGACCTCCTACCTGACGACTGGGGGCACTTCCGGGAAGTTGGCTCCGCCAGCGCGCCACGTCTTACCCATCGGGCGATCAACGCTTAAGGGAGTCCCTTGTTGATCGCGGCAGCTAGGCTGGTCCAAGCCTGCTGCTCGTCGGCGGTGAGGTCGGCCCAGCCGTGGGCAGGCAGCCAGCGGAGGAACGCCTTGACGAGCTTGTACTTGGAGAAGCCGGCGCCGACCTCGGCCTTGAAGACGTCGACGATCCGGCGGGCGGGTTGTGCTGCAGCGGTCGCCGTGACGTCCCAGCCGAGTTCGGTACGCGCGATCTCGACGAGGGTGTCGCGCAGCAGGTCCTCGATCTCCGGGCCGGTGACCGGACCTTGGTAATGGTCCTTGGTTCGCAGGATCTGGTTGGATTTGAGCAGTCGGACCAGCTCGTCCTGGGTGGCCGCCTTCTCCCCGGCGGCGTCGGAGTCCAGGAGCGCGGCGACTTTGAGGCGCTGGCTGTGCAGCAGGGTGCAGTAGTAGACGACCTTGCTCGCGCTCTGGGCGGGCACGATCGCGACAGTGTCGCGCACGGTCGCCATGTCGGCCTCCCGCATGGTCGCCGCGATGCCCTCGATCAACCACATGTCGGTGAGACCCTCGACGACGAGGTTGCGGCGCTGACTGAACATGCTCTGCGCGAGGTCATAGCCAAGAGCGGCCTGCAACGGGAACACCGAACGGGGGTCGTCGGACACCAGGTTGCTGTGGACCTTCGTGCCGATGGCGCGGTCCGTCATCTCCACCAAGCGCACCATGTGCAGTTCGTCCGAGCCAACCATGAACGGCGAGTGAGTGGTGTAGATGATCTGGTTGTTCTCCGCCAGTTGCGACACCGTGGAGCGGAACTCGCGCTGCTTGAGGGCGTGCAGGTGTAGGCCCGGCTCGTCCAGCAGCAAGATGGCGTTGTTCAGCTTGCCCTTGGCCTGGGCGTGGAAGACCACGAAGAAGCTGACCAGCCAGCGAAACCCTTCGCTGCGCTGATCGAGCTCGACCTCAACCCCAAGGTCGTCGACCACGACGACCTTCAGGTACTGGCCGTCGACGACCAGCCGCAGCTGCAACTGCTCATCCCCCCACACCTTGCGGATCATCTTGGTGAGCAGAACGCTCGCGGCGTTAAGCTCGTACTGCCTCTTGTCGCGTTGCGCCTGCCAGGCCTCGACCTGCTCGCGATAGGCGGCCATCTGGTTCTGGTCATTCTGGTCTGCTGGCAACCCAGGAGCTGGCCGACTGTCCAACTCCGACAACTCCTTGGCAGTGAAGCCCAACAGCTCCAGCAGGCACAGGTTCCCGAAGTCGTAGTCGCGATCCATCTCCCCACTCGCCTGACGCTGCGCCAAGTTCGCCAGATGGATCCGGGGCCGCACCGTGAAGTACTGCGAGTAGTAGACGAACACCGGCACCCGAGAGCTCAGAACCTGCCAGGCCTGGTTCCGGATGCCGTGATAGCGGACTGCTGCCCGGATGCGATCGAACTGGGCCTCGGCCCTGTCGTTGTCCTCATCGATCACGACGAGCGCACGTTCCAGCCAGCCGTCGAACTGGTCGGCCAGGGGTCCGTGCAGCATCTTGGAGTCGGAGACCCCGACGAGCATCTCGTCGACCTCGGTGACCAGCTCGGCCCCGCCCTCTCGGGACTTCAGGTGCGCCTTGAGCCTGGTCAAGTCCTTACTCACCGAACCGAGGCTCTTGGCCCAAGGCACGCCTGGCAGGCTCCACCGGCGTGCATTATCCAGGTAGCGAGTCAGAACCAAGGTAGTAGCGTCGGCGAAGACTCTTGCGTCGACCGCGTGCAACGCGGCCAGGTCATCGGGTTCGAGCGTAAAGGTCGTCTCGGCGACCTCGACGTCGCTGGGGTCGTGCTGCCCCCTGCTGATCTCGGTGTAGCGCGAGCGCGGGTAGTCGCGCAGCGGATCAAGCCCAGCGCCCTTACCGTCCGGGGGATTGATCGTCTGGAGCGCCAGCAGCAGCGCGGTCTTGCCCGCCTCGTTCGCTCCGACCGCGATGGTCTTATCGACCTCGACGTCGAACGAGGTTGAGTCGTGGACGGACCGGTAGTCACGGATCCGAGCTGCCGCAAGCTTCATTGCCGCAGACCTCCCGCCAGATGACGAACGCCAAGGCTACTGAGAATACGCCCGTAGTCACGCATGTTCTCCTCCGTCATCAGCCCCCATGACCGCGACGCACTCAACCAGTGCGCCTCACGGGGGAAGACCCAGCCGAGTACTACCAGGTCCCTGGCCGCGCAGCCCTGGCGAGCCTGGAGAGGCAGCGAACTAGCCGCCATCCTGGGCATCGAGAACGTCAACAGCCTCCGCGTCCAACTCTCCCAATGGTCCCACCGAGGGTTACATCAACAAGATCGGAGCAGCCCTGTATGGCGCCATAACCACGAGCACTTCAGTCTTTGCCAGCAGGCTCAAAGGGGCCGCCCAACGTCACCCCAGCAGGCCGATCCTCACCTCCAATGCCTCCCGACCCGGCCCGGCCCGGCGCTATGCGTGCTCCGACGGCGGCGCGTCACCTGCACTCCGTTCGCCTGAGGCCGGCACGCGATCGGGTGATGGGTCGGCCGGTACGGTCGCGTCTGGGCTGCAAGGACGATGATCCGCGACAGGGTCAATGCGGTCGGGGCGGTGTGACGAGTCCTGGGCGCGCAGTAGGGCTTGCGTCACGGCGGCGGCGGTGACCGCCTCTTCACGCTGCTGCTCGGCCGTTTTCAGAGTGCTGGTGACGTGGGCGAGTTCGGCGCGTAGGCGGTCGATCTCGCTGTCGGCTGCGGCTGCGACCTGTTCGGCGGCCGTGCGACCGTGCTCGGCTACGGCCGCCGCGGTGACCGCCTGCTCTCGCCGCTGTTGTTCGGCAGCCAACGTCACACGGAGCCGATCGGCCTCTTCGGCGCGCGCTGCCGCGGTGCCGCGAGCCTGCTCGCGCTCCTGCTCGACCTCGCGGATCCGGGCCTCCTGCTCCTGCCGCTGTCGGCGGAGGTCGGCGAGCTCGCGTCGCCCGGCGTCGGCCTGCTGCTCAAGTTCGGCGAGCCGGGCGGCCGTGGCGGTGTGCAACTCGGCGAGCTGGTCGAACCGCTGCCGGGCGGCGTCCCGGTCCGTCTCGGCCCGGTGCTGCTTGGCAGCCGCGTCGGCGGCGGCCTGCTCGGCTTGGGCGCGTGCGTTTTTGTGCTCGCCGACCTGTCGCCAGGCGTCCTGCTCGCGTTCCTCGGCACGGTCGCGCGCACTCTCGGCCTGTGAACGCTTCTGTTCGGCAGCGGCGATCCGGGCAGCGGCGGTGTTGACGGCGGTCACGGCGCGCTGCTCGGCGGCCGCCGCGGCGGCGCGGGCCTCCTCGGCGGCCTGTTCGGCAGCCTCGACCTGGGCCAGCGCGCCGCTGCTCAGCTCGGCGAGCTGGGCGCGCAGCGCCTCCTGGGCGGCCTGCCACTGCTCGCCGGCCGCCAGCAACGGCCCGAGCAGATCCTGGGCGCGCAGCAGCGCGTTCGTCACGGGGGCGGCGTGCACGGTGGTGCGCGCCCGGTAGGCGGCCGCTCGGCAGGCGTCGCTGCAGTACTTGGCGCGGCTGCTGCGCCCGGGCAGGGTCTTGGCGCAGCCGGGGCCGGCACACCGCGGCTGCGCCATCATTCCGTTCGTCCCGCTATCGGTCTTGTCGTCATGTTCGGCCGGTACGTCCGCCAGCACAGTCTCCTGATCGTTCGCCATAAGGAGCAGAGTAGCGTTCGCAGCGTTCGATCGCAGCAATTCCGGGCGCTCGCAAACGCATAGGTCGAGTACTCTGACCCGTGATAACCTTCCTTATCGCGGGTCAGAATCGCGGCGCCGGACCGGTGCCGAACGGGCCACGAACCGGGCGGGAGACGGGCGTGCACGACGAGCAGGAGACGTTGCCGGCACGAGCGGCGGGGGAGCGCCCGCCGATTTATGCGCTTCCAGAAAATACGGCGCACGAAGGCGGGCATACCGCCGCGGACTACACGCTCAGCGCGCGCACCCAGGAGCGGATCGCCGATGGCGTGCCAGCCAACACGCGGCGCGCCTACGCCCGGCAGTGGGCCCTGTTCACCGCCTGGTGCGCCGAGCACGGTCGCATCAGCCTGCCCGCCACCGCGCACACGCTGGCCGAATACACCTCCCGGCTGTGCGAGGCGGGGCAGGCCCCGGCCAGCATCGAACAGGCCATCGCCGCGGTGCGCACCATGCACCGCCTGGCCGGCCACACCGGACGGCCCGCCACCGACTCCGCCCGCCTGGCCCTGCGCGCCTACAAGCGCCAGCGCGCCGAAGCCGGCGGCCGCGGCCAGCGCGAGGCCCCGCCCATCACCATCGACGCGCTACGCGCCATGGTCTCCGCCTGCGACCTCGACACCCCCATCGGGCGGCGCGACCGGCTGCTGCTCGTCCTCGGCCTGGCCCTGATGGGCCGCCGCAGCGAACTCGTCGCCCTCACCCGCGACGATGTACGCGAGGTGCCCGACGGGCTCGAAGTCACCATCCGCACCTCCAAGACCGACAAGGACTCCACCGGCGAGACCATCGCCATCCCGCGCGGCACCCACCCGCTCACCGACCCCGTCGCCGCCTGGCGCGACTGGCTCTCCGTCCTCGACCAGGCCCGACACACCTCCGGGCGGCTGCTGCGCCGCGTCAACCGGCACGGCACCATCGGCCCCTCCCTCAGCGCCGACGCCGTCAACACCATCGTGCGCGACCTCGCCGTCCGCGCCGGCGTGCCCAGCGCCGACACCTTCACCGCGCACAGCCTGCGCGCCGGCGGCGCCACCGTCGCCTACGCCGCCGGCGTCCCCGTCGCCGTCATCGCCAAGCACGGCCGCTGGGCGCCCGCCTCACCGGTCGTGCTGCGGTACATCAGAGCCGTCGACCGCTGGCGCGACAACGCGATGCGCAATGTAGGGCTTTGACCAGCAAAAACGCAGCAGCAGTGGCAGACCACGGGGCCGCGCCTCTTTCCTCAGGCGAGTTCGTCTGCCGTAGATGCTGCGTGGGCAGGAGTTGGACAGCGTAGGGATGGCGGTGCCCCGGGACGCATGAAACAGAGGCGAGCCCGGGGCTCATGCCTCCACGCTAGCAGCCAAGATCCGGCTCGGGGGCGAAGGTCGTCACAGCTCCGCTGGGCGCCCTGCGCACCCATGGCCTTGCGATACATCAGAGCCGTGGACCGCTGACGAGACAACGCTATGTGCAAGGTAGGGCTCTGACCAGCCAGTACCCGCAGAACCGGGCCAGCCTTGGCGCGCAACCCCGATCATGCGTGAGGCGGCGGGCACCAGGCCCCGGCCCTGTTCATGACCAGGTTCACTGCAATGGAGCTGACCAACCGCTGCAATCGCCTGACGTAACCGCTGGTGGGGCCATCATTGGTCACGAGGCTTGCAGTGCTGATGCGTCACAGCCTTGCACTGCCCACAGTCCGCAAGCGGGCGGGAAATCGGCTGACTTCGTTGGCCACATCCCTCGCAGCAGGGGGGGCCGGAGGAGCAATTCATGCGAAACGACGCAGAACCCCTTCGGAGAGCGTTCACCGTCGCGGGCGGTCAACTACCGAGCCGCGATTGACTGGCAGGCCCAAGTAGGAGAGGAAACAACCGCTATGAGCGGCTTTGTCCCGCCTTAAGTGCTGCAATCAGCTGACCAATCCACTGAAAGGGTGTGGCGAACGCCCATGAAATTTACGTGGCTGGTCCCAGTTTCCGCTGTCAACAACGCTGCGCTTCACACCACCAGCCCCAAAGTAACGGGGCAATCCGCACCAGCAGTGGCGCTCCGAGATTCTTCGCGCTTCACCATAACTTGCGGGAATGTTGCCTTCTCGCAAGTTACGGCGAACCGGCCTTGCTGCAGCGGATCCTAATTTTAGATTTCTATTTTCTAGAAAATCAAAAATGGTAAGCTGTCGCAGTGACTGTTGAGAGCAGCGTGGTGACGCCTTGTAAGCACTGCGGAGCGCCGATCGAGCAGCGGCGGGGGAGAGGGCGCCCCAAGGCGTACTGTCCCGAGAAGGACTGTCAGGCAGCTGCCAAACGAGAGCGGGAGCTGCGGCGGGCCACGCCGGGGCTCGAGGGGGCCCTGGCCAGGGCCGAGCAGTTGTACGACCGGATGGAGAGCGGGCTGGCGGCTGCCATCGAGCCGCTGGCGCGAGCGCTGGCCGAGGAGCTGAGCCCGGCGGGGGTCGAGGCGAAGCTGAGCGCGGTGCAGGCCGAGGCGCACACGCGGGTCGCCATCGCGCGCACCGAGCGGGAGCAGGCATTCGAGCAGGTACGGCTGGCGCGAGAGGCCGCCGAGCACGCCCGCAGGCAGACGGCCGAGATGCGGGCGCGTCTGGAAGAGGCGGAAAGCGAGCGGGAGACCGCGCTGGAGGATGCCGAGCGGGCGAGGGAGCAGGCGCTGGCGGCGTTGCGGGAGGCGGCGAGCACCGAACGGCAGGCGTTGCAGACGGCCGAGGAGGCGCAGCGGCGCGCGGAGGCGGCAGAGCATCGGGCCGAGGAGGCGCTCCACCAGGTGGAGCTGGCGGAGCGGGCCAGGGATCAGGCCGTTCAGGAGCTGGCCGAACGGGCGGAGTTGGCGGAGCGGCGTGCCGCCGAGGCTCGGGCGCAGGCCGTACAGACTCAACAGGACGCCGATCAGGCGCGGGAGGAACGTGATCGAGCCCGGGACGAGACGGCGGCGGCCGTGCGGGCGCGCGAGCAGGCCCAGCGGGAGGCGGTCGGCGCGCAGGCCCGCGCCGAGGCGGCGGCGCAGGAGCGGGACCGGGCGGTGGAGCGGGCCGTCATGTCCGAGCGCGCGGCGGCCGAGGCAGAGCGGGATCGAGCGGTGGCGCTCAAGGACGCCGCTCGGGCGACGGCCGAGGTGGAACGGCTGGAGGGGAAAGCGGCCGAGGACTCGGCAGCGCTGTCCCGGGAGCGGAAGCAGGTGTCCCGGGAGAAGTCGCGCGCTGACGCCGCGGCGAAGGAGCAGGATCGGTTGCTGGGGGAGTTGAGGCTGGAGCGGATACGGCTCGAGGACATGCGGGCGGAGCTGGAGGCGGTACGGGCGGAGGCGGCGCAGTTGCGGGAGCGGGCGGTGGCTGCCGAACTCCGTTCCTCGTCATAGAACCCTGGAGGGGCTTCCGATTTCCGGGCTGGGGGACGAGAGTGCCCCGCGTAGATGAAATGCCGAGTTCCTTGGCACCACATGCGGCACCGGCCGTGGACCGGTCAGCACCATGCGGGCGGCTTCGTCCTTGAACTCCTGGCTGAATTGTCGGTCAGAGGCGCGATGGCCTTCCGGAGCTGCCCCGCCGTCCAGGCGCGCCGGCCCATGGTGTCGGTGACGGTCTTCCATGGCACGGTTGTGGTCCGCGCCATCTCGCCATCGCTGGTCTGGGGCTCGGCCACGCACCCGAGCTGCCGCTCATGGGCCCTATGCCGCCGAACGGAGCTCCGGTAGCAATCGGGATCATCCATCTCTGACTTGCAGGGATGGCGCAAGAGGGTGCGATGGCCCTGCGCGGTTTGTCGTCAGTGGATCGCTTGGTCGCGGCGTCGGCGGGCGGCCTCGATGAGCTCGGTGGCGTGGGCATGACGCAGCTGGTGGATGTCGATCTCGACATCGGCGGCGGCACAGTAGCCCTGCCGGTGCGCACGCTGCTGCCCTTGCCGCGGATGCGCACGCGCTCATCGTCCAGCGGCAGGTCCTTACGAGGCCGCCGGGTGCAGATCGCGGCCAGGACCTTGGCGACGGCGGCCGCCGTGGCGGGACCCTGACGGCGGCGGTGCCAGGCTGAACAGGTCTACGCCCATTTGACCGCGACGATGTTCCGCCGCGAATACCGGAGAGGCACTCCCTGACCGGTACCTGTGGTCAGGCCGTTCAGGGGATGCGCCGTACGGTGTCGGTGACCTTGCCGTTCTTCATCTCGGCGGAGAGCTTGAACGAGCGGGACTTCACCTCGGTAGAGAACCAGCGGACGCCGCCTGGACCGTCCGCCGGGCCGAGCGGAAGCTCTGCCGAGGTGCCGTCCGAGTAGCTGATGCGCACCTTACGTACTCCGGTCCCCGCGAAGCCGATGAGGATGTTGTCGCTGGGCAAGTCGAGCGCTCCAACATCATGCATGATCGTCATCGGCACCCGGCCGTACTGCGGCTTCCAGCCGAAGGTCCCGCCGCCGCCATCCACGATCTCGTCCCGGCGGGAGAGCACGCGGAGCGCGGACGTGAAGGTTCCGTCCCGCAGTCCGGCGCTCATGGCCCAGGCCCGTTCGACGTTCCTGCCGTGCGTGACGACACGCAACGGACGGTTCTCATCGTCGACGGGCGGGAACAGAAGATCGGGAGGGTACTCCAGGATCTGGCCACGCGCCCGCTCGACGGCTTCAGGGCCGGCCGGGCGCAGACCTCGTACGAACGCGTCCACCACGTGGTCGTCCAGCCCCAGCGCGGACACCTTGACGATCACGCCGTTCTCCCGCCAGAGCCGGATTTTGGGCGTCATGAGGGCCCGGTCCTGGTGCACCCAGTCCAGGCTGAGCGATCCGCTGGACAGCAGGTCGCCACCCGCCAGGCCGGTGGTGCCGCGGATCTCCCGAGGCTCTCCCATGACCGTGGCACCGGCGAGAACCGCCATGCCGGCATCGCCGGGCAATTGGCTGACGGAGACTCTGGCGCGCGCCTGTCGGTTGGTCCAGACCTGCTCCGTTCCGCCGAGTTCCGCCTGCCAGTTGCCGATCGGCAGCGAACCGGTCTTGACGAGGTCCAGTCCCTGCGGCAGATGCGCGGCGTCGATCCGGGGCCGCCGCAGATCCGCTGCCACTCCGTTGGCCGCCCTGATCAGCTCGGCATCCGACAACCCGTGGCCCAGCACCGCGAACGACTCGAAGTCCTGACTCGTCTTAACCGGCCAGCTGATCCAGCGGTGCTGTCCCGCACCGCCCATGGTCGCCTCGTGCTTGTCCAGCTTGATCGGCTTTCCAGCGTACGGCTGCTCCCAGTTGTACGGCTGCTCCCAGTCCTCCGACTCTGTTACCAGGACGGCCAGCGTCCTGTCGCCGAGTGCGTCACCTTCCGCGTACGCCGTGATCGGATCCTGCTCGGTGTCCGATGTGACGATCTGCTCCAGATGGAGATCTCCTGGCTGCTCCGGCAGAAGCAGCGCCGCAGAGGCCGCCACGTCGCCGCCGCATCCGGCGCTCAGGACGATGAGGGCAGCCGCCAGGAACACGCGGAAGGATCTCATGCAGCCTTTGACGCGATCTCCCATATGCGAGTTCCCCAACAGATCAGCCGTGATCGGTATCGGCAAATCACTGGACGGTCTGACGTCTATCGGCCGAGGGGTGTTTGGCGGCTCATCGCACAGTTCTCAACGGCACCCCACGATCGTGGTTCTTCCAGGGTTCGGGGCATCAGGGGTTCAGCGCGAGGATCTCGGCGGCGCGGGCGGCGGTCTCGTAGGCCCATACCGCTGGGATGGTCTTGGACGGCGAGCTGAGCGCAGTGCTGCAAGAGGCCGCAGAACGGGGAAAGGGGCTACACCAAAGGGGCAGAACGCCTGCGGCGGCGACCCCGGCGAAGGCGGGCATGGCGGCGGGGACGGGCGACGCCGGATACGCCGTCGGCGCCGGTTCCGGCTGACGGTGCAACCGCGCCTACCTGCGCCGACGCGGGATCAGGACGGTCATCCCGGAGAACACCGCGAACGGTGGGCGGATCTGGGACAGGCCGTCCCCGGTGGAGTCCACGACGTGAACAGATTTGTGGTGCCGGTCCCGTTCAGTGGCCTGGGTGGTGAATGCCACCGTAGGCGATGGCCGCAGGCCACAGCGCTGGACGCCGACGCACCTGCGCGTCCTGGCACAACCGCTGGGCCTGCTGGGGCAAGGTGGGCCGTGGCGCTGCAGTTTCGAGGGCCGCGGCAGCAGCCGGGGGCGTCGAGCAGGGGCCGGCCCCGGCTCCTATGGTCCTCAGGGTCGCCTCGCGACGACGGCCGGTTCCTGGGACAGGAGGAGATGGGCCAGCGATCGCCTGGCGGGGCAGTCGGGGAGCACCGCGAGGCGGGCCGCCGCCTCGTCCGTCAGCCGCCTGATGCGGGCCGCGACATCGGCCGCCATGCTGGTACGTGCGCAGCGCCGTACGAGGCTCTCCGCGTCCAGGCAGCCGTCGCGCAACCCGGGGTCCTCGCGCATGGCCAGCAGCAGGGGGAAGCTCGGGACCTCCTCCTCCAGGTCCGCCCGGGCGTCCCTGCCGAGCCGATCGATCCCGCCGAGCAGCCGGGCGGCGTCGTCGGCCAGTTGCAAGCACAGGCCGAGCCCCCGGCCGATCTCGCGCAGCTCGGCGGTGACGGCATCGGGCGCGCCCGACGTACGGGCGCCCAGCTCGCAGGCGGTGGCGAACAACGCGCCCGCACCTGAATGCGCCGCGCTCTCCAGCCGCTCCTCCGGCGAGCAGCCACCCGCTGCGCGCAATTCCCGCATCCGGCCCACGCACGCCGTCTCCACCATGCGCGCCAGTTCGGGGACCAGCTCGCCGTCCAGGCACAGCCGCAAGGCACGGGCAAGCATGACGTCGGCGGCGAGCACCCCGAACATCGTCCCCCAGTTCGGCCGCGCGTCGGCCTCCGGACAGGTGAGGGTGCGATCCGGGGCGCTCGCGTCTGTGACGGAGCGGTGGGGGATGCTGGACTGGGCCACAGCGGCCAGCCCGGCCAGCTCCAGTGCGGCCGCGAGCGAGGTCAGGCCGGGATGGGCCCGGTCGCCGAAGCGGGCGGCCAGCAGCACCATCAGGGCGGGCCTGATCGACACCTGGAACGCGCCCGACGACAGCACCGGCAGTCTGGTCAGGAACGGCCAGTCCGAGCGCACGGTCGCCGCCAGCATCTCACCCACCTCGACCAGCTCCGAGGCCAGGCAGAGCTCCGGGTCCAGCAGGGGGCGGGCGTCGGTGAGCACGCCCGGCGACCCGAACCCCACCATCCCCTCGGGCGCCAGCGCCGCCCGGCGGACGAGGGCGAAGATGGGGCGTTCGCTGTCGAACGTGTCGTCGAGGACGTGCCACACCAGGCGGTGGCGCTCGGCGGTGTGCCGCCCGGTCTCGAAATACCCCTGGAAACGGCTGCCGAGGCGGCGGGCGTATCGGGACAGCTCGTGCGGCCGGCCCGCGGCGAGCTGCTCGTCGATGACCTCGGCCGCCACTTTGCCCGACTCCAGTGCGAAGCTGATCCCCTCGCCGGTGAACGGGCTGATCATCCCCGCCGCGTCGCCCACCACGACCAGCCCGGGGGCCCAGCACCGCTGCGGGGAGAAGTCGAACCGCATGGGAGCGCCGCGCCATGGGCCGGCCTGCCGCATCCGGCGAAACCGGGGGTCGGTGGCGCGCAGGTGCTCCATGAAGGCGGTGAAGAGGTGGTCGGTCCGCGCGTCGTCGGTCCGCTCGATGAGGCCGATGCCGACGTTGGCGGACGTCGGACCGATGGGGAACGCCCAGCCGTAGGAGGGCAGCCAGCGCCGCGAGCCGGTGTCCGTGAGCGGCGCGGTGAACTCCAGCAGGTCGTCGAGCCCCTCCACGTCCTCGACGTAGGCGCGCAGGGCGTACCCGAGCCGTCCTGGCGGGGTGGCGGTGAGCCCGGCCTGCCGGGACAGCGCCGACGCGGCCCCGTCGGCCGCGACCACCACGGGCGCGCGCAGTACCTCACCGCCCGACACGGCGACCCCGCGGAACGCCCCCGCCTCCTTGATCAGCCTGCCGGCTCGCACCCGCTGCCGGAGCGACGCCCCTGCGGACATGGCGAGCCGCACCAGGACCGCGTCCAGCCGCGCCCTGGGCAGCACGAGCCCGCCCCATTCCGGCTCGTGCTCTGGGGCCTCGGCGTCGCGGAACTCGCGGGGAGCGTGGCCGCGCATCGTCACGCGGAGTCCGCGGACCCGCCAGGCGTCCGGGAGCAGCTCAAGGGCGCCCATCTCGGTCAGCAGCTCCACCCCGGCCTTGGTCACCGCGTCGCCGCAGCTCTTGTCACGCGGGAACGCGGTCCGGTCGAGCAGCACCACCCGCCTGCCGCGCCGGGCCAGATGGTAGGCCGCGGTGGCGCCGGCGGGACCGGCGCCGACCACGATCACCTCGGTGTCCGCTGCCATATCAGACAACGAACGGGGAGGTCATCGCCGGGGTCGCCGCACGGGCGCTGCCGGCCGCACGCAGGGCTCTGGCCAGCAGTCGGCCGCGTTCCGTCTCTTTCGAGGTGAGGGCGAGGACGGTTTCGACATCTGAGGCGGCGGGCCCGTTCAGGAGGGTGTTGAGGCAGGCGATCCTGGCCGGACCGTCCAGGGTCGCGAGCTCGTGGCCCACCGCGTCGATCGCCTGGTCCAGCCGGGCGCGTTCAGCGGGGGACGCGGCGGCGTAGCGCGCCGAGGGACTCCCGGACTCCGCGAACGCGGGGAAGAGCGCGGCCACCGTCTCCTCCAGAGCCTGGACCGTGCGTAAGCGCTCGGCACTCAGCGCCGCTGTGCTCGCTTCGGCCGGGCCGACGGTGCCGGCCGCGGCCAGGGCCGTGCCGCCGGCCAGGAGGCCCGCCGCGCGGATGAACCCCCTGCGGTTACGTGGTTCCTGAGGCATCGCCGTCTCCTTACTCTCTTGATGGGGGCCTTGGCGGGCTCGGTTTCTCAGGGCTCGGTTTCTCAGGGCTCGGTTTCTCAGGGCTCGGTTTCTCAGGGCTCGGGTTCTCAGTGAGCTCGGAGCACCACGTAGGCGGCGAGCTGGATCATCGTCCGCCTGGCCGGGCCGTCGGGCAGGCACAGCGCGGCCGACACCGCCTGTCTGGAGTAGTCCTCGGCTATGGCGGTCGCGTGCTCGGCGGCCCCAGAGCCGAGGATGAGGTCGCGGGCCTCCGCCAGGTCCGCGTCGGCGGGGTCGTCGAGCGTGAGCAGGGCGCGGAGCCGTTCGCGATGGGGCGAGTGCGACAGCGCCACGAGCGTCGGCATCCCGTACACGCCTTCCCGCAGGTCGGTGCCGGGACGTTTGCCGAGGCCGCGGGCCTCGGCGGTCAGGTCGAGCACGTCGTCCACGGCCTGGAAGGCGAGGCCGAGCGCCCTGCCGTACAGGCCGGCGGCCTCGCAGACCTCCTCGCTCGCGCCGCCCAGCGCGGCCCCGGCCCGGCACGGCAGCTCGAACAGGGCCGCCGTCTTCTTCGCGGCCACCTCCAGATAGCGGGCAAGCTGGTGGTCGGGGTTGTAGGCGTTCTCGGTCTCCTGGAGCTGGCCGAGGGCGAGTGCGAGCACGCCCTCGCCCGCCCACCGCGCCACCCGTGCGTCGAGCCCACCGAGCAGGCCGATGGCTCGGGCGAAGATGAATGTGCCCGCGGTGACCGCGACCGCCTGCCCCCACCGGGCGTTGGCCGTGGGCGCGCCCCTGCGGGTCTCGGCGCGGTCCATCACGTCGTCGTGGTAGAGCGTCGCGACGTGCAGCAACTCGACGGCCGCCCCCGCGCGCAGCAGCGCCTCCTCGTCGGCGGTCCCGCCGTCGAGGTCGGCCGCGAGGAACAGCAGGGTCGGGCGCAATCGTTTGCCGCCGTGCGCCAGCAGGTGGCGGGCCACTTCGGACAGCTTGGCGTCCGCGCACGTCAGCAACTCGTCCAGGTACGCGTCGAGCCGCGCGAGCCGCGCCAGGCACGGCTCGTACATCAGCCAGGCCCCGTTCACCCGCGGAACTCGCCGGTCACGGTGAACGAGATGGGCACCCCGTCCACGAAGCGCGGCCCCCTAGGCATGTCACTGTCGTCGGCCAGGTACACGACGATCCCGTAGGCCCGCGCACCGACGCGTTCCGGATCGGCGACGACCACGCCGACCCCGTGCCCGACCGAACGCGGGTACTCGCGGTCGATCAGGTTGCCTCGCTCGGCCAGCACGCGCCGGGCCGTCGCCAGGTCCACACCCTTGTCGTACACGGGACCTCCACTGGTCGCGCATCCCGCCGAGACCGCGATCGCCACGGCGACGAGCATCGTTCTCCGCTTCATGGTCAGCCGCGGTACGGGTCCGCCAGGTAGCCCACCTCGCCGAAGAGCGTGATGACGAGCTGGTAGATGCCTGGATCGTCCAGCATCGCGATCAGATCGCTGGGCTTCTTGCCCACCTGGCCCTGGACGATGCCGTAGAGCACGTCGGCGGCGTTCGCCTCGTCCTGAGTGAGGTAGTGCTTCAGGCTCGCCAGCGCCGCCTGCACGTCGGCCAGATGGGCGCTGGTGAGCTTCAGGTCCTCCCTGGTGGGGTCGGCCACGGCCAACTTCACCTCTCCGAGATACCGCGTGTAGAGGGCCTGCGCCAGGGCCCGGTCGCCCGGCTGCACCTGCGTGTCCTCGCCGCGCCGGAACAGCTCCACCTGGTTGACGTACACCATGTCGATCAGCCAGCGGCCCAGCTTGGTCTTGGCGAGGTACTTGTCCCTGGCGGTCCGTACCAGGTCGCCCTCCTGGCTGAAGGGGATGCCGGTCAGGCGTTCGGCGGTGGCGAGGAACGCGCACGAACCGGCCTCCGTGCATGGCACGGAACCGTAGGTGGCTCCCACGGGGACCCGGCAGATGATCGAGCCCGAGTCTCCTGGACAGCCCATGACGTTCGCGGTGATCTGGCCGACGAAACGAGCGACCTTCCCGCCTTCTTCGTAATTGACGTTCACGCTGACGTCGATCTCCATCAGGGTGCGCCTGGTCACCTCGGTCGTTCGGCCGGACTTGGCCACCGAGATCTTGTAGGGCTCCTCGCGCTCAGCGATCTCGGTGTAGCCGGCGGGATCGAGGAGCTCGACGTTGAGCCGGTCCAGGACGGACTTGATGGGGTTCATGATCGTACGGACGCCGCTCCCCGCGAACAGCAGGCCCAGTGCCGGCTGCGTCCTCGTGGGGACCTTGATCACGTTCGGATCGCCCATGACCTTGTTCACCACGTCGTTGCCGTTGATGACGTGGGCGATGGCGGCGTCGACGTGGTTCGCCCCACCGGAGAAGTTCATCGGGACGAACCTGGCCAGGGTGGCGATGGCGCCACCGGTGGGGACGTTCTCGAGGAGGCCGGGCTGGACGATGGAGTCGCCGATCTTCGCCCGGTTCAGGTCGGCTATCACATGGTTGTTGGACAGGATGGACAACTTGTTGCCGTTGGCCTTGTCGCGGACGAGGCAGCCGAACGTGCCCGCCGCGTTCTGGGTGGCCAGGCTGATGCTCACGCCGGCCGGGGCCGGGCGGATCCGCTGGGTGTACGACAGCGCGTGGAACGGGCCTGTCTCCACCACGTCCACCTCGACGGTGACCCCGTTCACCTCCATGGTTCTGGGCAGCAGGCGCTCGGGGGGCAGCTCTTCAGCGGGGAGCTTACGGACGACGTAAACGACACAGGCCGGGGTGGTGAGCCGCACCCCCGCCGTTGACCTGCGCCCGAAGCCACCGCCGACGATGTTGCGGTCGCCGCGACCGATGATCTGCTGGAGAGCGGCGCCGGAGCTGCCGCGGGCTTCACTGAACGACCTCGGTGTGTGGGCCATGCCGAAAAAATACGAAAAACGCTGATCTTCGAAATCTCCCGCAAGTTGGACCTTTGACGTCAACTTTCGCGGTACGGCGGGCCCCGCCTCCACCTACGGCCGTATGCGTGCCGCCCCATGCCAGGCCGGCCGCGGCTACTCGGGGTGCCAGTAAGAGGTGCCGCCGGAATACGGCAGAAACGGGCCGGGGGCCGAGGTAGTTGCTGATCAGCGGATTGGCGTCGACGGCGTAGATCGGTCTGCAGGCCGCGCCGGATGAGCACGGGACGCAGGGCGAGGATGTCGGCGACGGAACGGAACAGACGGGCTGCGTCGGCGATACGGATGGTGTCGCCGACGGCGGCCTCGTGCAGGAGCCGGGTGAATCCCGCACGGTCCAGGGAAGGTAGATGCGGTCGGCCATGCCCGATCGTGTCCCTTCCCAGGTCGGTTCTCGATGGCTTCCTGGTGGTGGCGTGGCTGGCCTCGCCCGTACACGCTGATGATTTCTGACGGTGGAGATCTCTACGCTGCCCCGTATGAATCGTGAGCGGATTCTCCTGACCCATCCCGGCACCTCGAAGCCCAAATATCTGGAGCTCCGGGCCGACGGGGTCGAGCTGCACCGCAGCTGGTGGACCGGCGCCGCGAAGCCTCAGGAGCGCATGAAGTCGTTCGGCAGCGGGCGCGCGGCACGCGAGGCCTTAGAGAAGATCGTCACCGAGAAGATGCGTGACGGGTACGCCGTGCTGCGTGACGTCGCCGCGACCGAGCCGGGCGACGTCGTCGTCCAGTGCGCGACGCCGGCGACCAACGGGATCGTCGCGTTCGCCCTGCACCCGGACGGCGGCACCCTCGCGGTCGCCCGCGGCATTCCTGACCGGGTCAGGCCGCAGCTCGGCTCCGAGGTACAGACCGTCGACTTACGGACCGGCGCCCGCCGGGTGGTGTACGCCGATGCGTCGCGGAACTCAGCGGTCCATGACATGGCGTTCGAACCGGACGGATCGCACCTGACGTTCACCGTCCGGAACACGAGCAGCGGGGGAGACACGAGCCACACGGTGGCACTCACCACCGGTCACGTTCAGCGCCTGCCCCGCACCCGCTTGGGCCGGGACGCCGTCGCCGGCCGGATGCTGGTGGCCGACGATCACACGTTGCGCGTGCTGGACCCGGATGGCCATTCGTGCCTCGATCTTCCGGCGGGCGAGCCCTCGCGGACCGGCGCCGCCGCCCTGTCTCCGTCGGGCCGGCTCGTCGGCCTCATCCACCACCCGGACAACCGCGATACGGAGTACGGCCTCGAGATCTGGGATGTCGACACCGGCCGGCGAGTGCTCGGTGCCCCGCACCCCTTACCGACGAGAGCCGATAATGCCCATGGGCTCGGCAAGCTGATGTTCGACCGGACAGAGCAGCTTCTTGTCGCGAGCGGTGAGACGTGGGGATGCTGCGGCGTCTCAGTGGAATCCGGTGCCTTGTGCTGGACGATCGAAGACAGGTTGGCTGACGTCGCGCTGTCACCCAACGGCACCCGGCTCGCCGGCGCCCGCATCCAAGGCCCGGTCGTCGTTTATGACGCCGCGACCGGACAGCCGCTGGAGCCGCGCTTCGTCGTACCCGGCGAGCCATCACTCTATTACCGCACGGTTGAGTTCTCCGCCGATGGCCGGCTTCTGGCGGTCGGCGACCACCCCGGCCGCGTCACGGTGTTCCGGTTCGACGGCCTGGAGTTCACCAAGCCCGGCGGCTGACCGGAAAGGAGGGGCGGAACCGTGGTTCGGATCCGATTGGATCGACGGCCCATCGATGCAGGTCAGGGCCGGGTTCCTGAGGGGATCCGCCGATGGAGGCGGAGTCGACCGATTCAGCCCCCCGCTCTTCATTCGACAGGTATCCAGACGATCATTCGCCATACCGATGCGGCGTGTCGAGGGAGATCACGGGTGTGTGGGTGGTCCTGACGAGAGCAGGCGGCGCAGGGCGGCTGACTGCCGCCCGGTTCAGCTGAGGTGATGTCGACATCCGATCCGCTGAGTCGGGACATAGCGGTTCACACGGCGCTGTATCGATCCCGTGCCGTGCCGTGGAGGTGTCCCGGGGGGAGCTTGCGGCCGTAGGCGACCAGCAGGAGGTCCTGGGCGGTGCCGGTCAGGGGTGTGCCGGTGCCGAAGGACCAGTCGAGGTCGTCGGCGCGCAGTTCGACGCCGTCGAGATCGGCTCCGAAGAATTTGAGGGTTCGGGGAGTGACGTGCTCCAGGAGGAGGCGCACGCGGTCTTCCGGGACGCGCCGGTCGATGCCGAGTGCGACGGTGATGTCCAGGCTGTGGATCACGTCGTGGCCCAGGGCGGCCGCGATGCCGCCGACCGGTGGTTTCCAGGGATGGTCCGCGTTGTCGCGGATCGCGCTGACCAGCTCGGCCGTGGACAGGGTGGCCGCGTCCTGGCGGGCCCGCCGGTCTGCCATCCGGTTGACGTCACCTCGCGCCTTGATGAGTTCGAGCACCATCCTGGGCAGCGGGTAGCGGAATCCCATCGACATGTGAGCCGTGACCTCTCGTACGCGCCATCCGGCGCACAAGGTCGGTGCGTCCCACTGGGCGGGTGTCAGGCTGTCCAGCATCGCCGCCAGTTCCCGGCGCTCAGTCGCGATTGCGGTGGTGATGTCCATGGTTCTGCTCTTTCTTGGGAGTTCAGTGCACCTGCTGGCCGTTGCGTGACAGGGTTGGCTCGCTGCGATCAGCGGTGGCCAGGACCAGGCGGGCGATCAGTTCGGCGTGGTCGGCGGCGAGCTGAGCCGCCCGTGGACATGCCGAGCACATTCATCATCACGCCGTCCGTTCTGCCAGGTGGAGGGCGACGGTCAGAGCGGCACCCAACTGGACGGCGACCAGCTTGCGCAACTCGATCGGCAGGCCGGGAGGGTCCGCTTCGGCCTGGCCGTACCACGTCTCAAAGCGCTCGGCGAGCAGGCGTCGCTGCTCGCGGATGGCCGGCGTCAAGTTGCCGGCTGCGATCTCCGCGTCGAGCATGCGCAGGAATGTCCCGAGTAGGCGCAGCCGCATCAGGTGCAGCATCTGGCGGTTGCCGAACTCCTCGGCGACCGTGGCCGGGCGGTCGAGATCGGGCACTGTCTCTTCCAGTTCGCCGAGTCGGCGGAAGGTCTCCAGCGTGTTCTCGGTCGAGCGGCGGAACGGCGAGCGCACGCTCAGGTCGCCGGCGACAGCCCGCATGCCCGCCTGGATCGTGTCGATCAGCTCACGCCTGGCCGCTGCGCCCTCGGCGAGGAGCTGCCCGTAGGTGCGGCCGGTTGGGCTCTGGTCGGCCACCCGTTCGTCGGCCCAGGTGGGCACCTCGGTGACCAGGTGAAGCGCGCCGAAAGCGGCCGCGTAGTCGGCGCTGCTGCCGCCCGCGCCAAAGACCTTGCCCACCTGCGACCCGGGCGGGGTCAGGTAGACGGCGGGGATGATCGGTTCGGCGCCGGGCAATTCGGGCTCGCCATGGTGCAGGGGGAGGGTCTCCAGGCCAGGCAGGGCGGCCAGCCGCTGCGCCAGCATTGCATCGTGGCGGTCGAGGTAGAAAAACGCGCCCTGGTACTCACCGTTGTGCAGCGAGCAGACCAGCGACGGGCGTACCTCGTCCATGAGGCGCATCAGCGCCTGTGTTTCCGGCAGCGGGCGGTCGAAGCAGTAGTCCCCCGTGGTCAGGGGGAAGGTCCATTCGACCTGGTCGGCCAGGTCGGGGCGGTAGAAGTGCTCGGCGTACGCGCGGCGGTCCCCGGGTCTGCCGTACCAGCCCTCGTTCAGCCGGGCGCCGTCCGGGTCCGCACACGCCACGACGTGCCAGCGAAAGCCGAGCTCCGCCTGGAGTTTCGAGTCCTCGCAGAGCAGTCTGATCAAGGTGAGGGCGGTCAAGGCCCCGACGGGCTCGTTGGGATGCGGGCCGGCGATGACCACCGCGTCCGCCGGGCCGTCGCCGACCGTGAGAGCGTGCAGCGGCTCGCCCAGCCGGGAGGCGCCGATACGGCGGGGCCGTACCCGGTTGGGATGGGCGGCTGCCAGCTGCCGCAGCTCGGCCTGGAGCGCGTCGACGGACGGGAACACGGCACAGCCGGGGACGTGGCTCATGTACTCAGCAACGTTCATAACGGGATTACGGTAATAATAGAATTATGAGAATGACAAGGGCTGAGGCCAAGGAGCACAACCGGCGGGCCCTGCTGGACGCCGCGCGCCTGATCGTCGCCCGCGACGGCCACCGGGCCAAGCTGGAGGAGATCGCCGAGCAGGCCGAGCTGACCACCGGCGCCGTCTACTCGCTGTTCGGCAGCAAGAACGGACTGCTCGTCGCCCTGGTCACCGATTACCTCGCTCCGCACTACGACGGCATCGAGCAAGCCGTCCCCGCCGGCATGGGCCTCATCGAGGCGGTGGAGGTCTTCGCCCGCCACTACCGCCGCCTGTGCGACGACCCCGACGCGCTGCGCCATCTGTCGTTCGAGATCAGCCTGCAGGACCTGGCCCTGCGCGACCCCGAACTGGCGCCCAGGCTCGCCGCATCCGTCCGGGCACACGAAGAACGCCTAACCGCGCTGCTGTCCGGCAGGGTCCACCATGGGACCGCCGTCACGCCGCGGCAGGCGCAACGCCTGGCCACGGCGCTGCGTGCGCTCCTGGTCGGCCTCAGCCAAGGTGTCATCCTCGGCCTCGCCGACGCCGCCACCGGCGACTATTTCGCCGCCACCGCCCGCGCCCTGATCACCCCGGACGTGCTCGGACCGCCCTGACGTCCCTGCCCGAAGCAGAGGCAGCGGTCCGACGTAGCCGTACCGCCGATCACACCAGCGGCTTGCACTCTGTCCTCGCGCCGACGCCCGCTGCGCGGACGAGGAACCCCGGATGCGGTTGCCGGCCCCGGACCGCTGGATCGCCTGCCATCACCCGCATGCCTCCCGGAACGTCACTCCAGCCGGGCCGCGGCCTCCAGCGGCTCGGACGAACGGAGGAAGCGCAGGTCCTCCATGACCAGGGCGGCATTGGCAGCGCCGCCGCGGCGGAGGGCCGGGGCCAGCGCGTCCAGGTCGGACCAGCGGGACGGGCGCAGGTGGACGCGGTAGCCGTCTCCGGCGGGCTCCAGGGTGAGGGCTTCGCCGATGGCGAGCCTGCTCTCCGGGAGGTGGGCCGCGGTCGCTCCGGCGGCTCGTTCCAGGGCGGTGACCGAGGTGACCCCGGCGGCGATGGGCAGGGTCGTGTCCGGGCCGGTGACGTGTTCGCGCAGGTCACGCAGGCGGGCGGCGGCGGTCGTACGGGCGGGGTGGTCCTTGGGCAGGCGGTCGGCCAGGAGCCTCGCAGCGCGGGCGATGTGACCCAGCGGCGGTATGGACGGACGCTCGCCGAGCAGGGCGATCAGCGCCTCCAGGGCGTCCTCGGCGCCGGACGCGAGGGTGACCCACTGCTCGGTGGTGAGCGGGGTGAGCCTCGGGTGGCGTTCCGTCCAGTACGCGACCGCCCGGTCCAGGTCGGGGCCCGTACGCCAGAGGTCGGCGGGGTCGTCGGGCATGAGCAGCTCGACGACTTCGACGGCCTCGTCGGTGGTGGTGAGCGCCTCCAGGGAGAGCGCGGCGATGCGCAGTTCGATCTCGGTCAGGTCGAGTTCGCGGGCGCGGGCGGCGTCATCCTTGCGGAAGGCGGCGACGCGGCCCCGCGCCCAGCCGTCCGGCCAGGAGAGCGTGCGGGCCGAGGTGGACAGCAGGATCAGGCACTGGGCCGGTGACAGGCCGGTGGCCTCGGCGAACGCCCCTACGGTCGCCTCCCGGTCCACGGGCGGCGGGCCGTTCTCGGCGATCAGGTCGAGCGCCCGCCGGAGCCGGTCCGGGTCGCCCCAGCCGCGGCAGGTCAGCAGCTCGACGACGCGGTTGCGGGTGAACAGGAGCGGGTCGGGGCCGTCCGGCGTGTGGAGGAGCGCCGTGACCGCGTACCCGTGCCCCACCCGCTCGTGGTCGGCGACGGCGACGGCCGCGATGGGGCCGCGGCCCGAGAGGATCTGCCCGAGGTCGTACTCCGGGCGCAGCCGGGCGACGTGCCAGGAGCCGTCGGTACGGAGGAGTTCGGGGACGGCGGCCAGCTCCAGAAGGTCCGCGCGCCCGCCGCCGTCGCCCCACGCGGCCTCCAGGACGGCGGCGCCGAGGCGGCCCAGCGTGTTCTCGACCCCCCTGACGGCGGAGGAGTCGAATATCGCGATCTCCTTGTCGTACGGCACATCGACGGCGGCACGGGCGAAGTGGACGATCCTCTCGTACGCGGACTCAGGCCCCGGATCGTCCGGCTCGTGGGAGGTCTCGGACGGGACGGCGGATGCCGCGGAGGCGGGCGCCGGGCGCAGGTGCGGCGGCGGGGTCAGCGCCAGGCGTTCCAGCAGGGCGAACGCGCGCTCGCTGCATTCGACGGCCGTCCACACCAGGAACGTGACGCCCTTCCAGAGCGACTCATCGGTGATCTCCGGCAGGAGCGGGCGGAGCCGTCCCGCCAGCTCGTCGCGGGCGGCGCCCCTCTCCGGGTATCCGCTGTCGGGGTCCAGCAGCCGCATGAGGTCGGCGGCGAGCGCGGCGTCCGCGACGTCGATCAGGGCCTGCGCCTTCTTCTCGTCGACGGCGCGCAGCGCCCTGGATCCTTCGGGGTCGCGCGGCCGCATCGCCGACCACCGGCCGGGAGGCGCGACCAGGCGGGTCCCGGACGCGTAGCGGTGGTGCTCGACCGTGAGGACGTTCTCGGCGCCGTGGTGCTCGGGCACCCTGCCCCAGCCGCGGACGTAGCGGCCGATGGTCCGCCCGGCCGGGTCCCGCAGCTCGATGATCCGCCCCTGGCCGCGCCACACGGTGGCCTCGGCGCCACCGGGGAAGACGACCCGTTCGCCGTCGGCCGGTACGACGCGGCGGGCGGCGGGGTGCGCGCTGCCGTGCGGGCAGTGCGGGCCACCGTGGTCCAGTACGGTCACCCGGCCGTTCACGGCGATCAGGCAGCGGTCGTAGAGGTCGCGCGCCTCGGTCCGTTCGTGGGACCGGTGGGAGATGTCCTCGTACGTGCCGAAGCCGTGGGACGGGCCGACTCCATCCGGTGTGACGACGGAGGCGCGGAACTTGTGCTCCCAGAGCCGGCCGGACTCGATCAGGAGCAGGTCGGTGCCACTCTCTTCCAGGTAGTCGATGATGGTGTTGACGTGGCCGGGGACGAAGGCGGGCAACTCCAGTTCGTCGAGGACGCCGCCGCTCAGCGTGGCGGCGAGGGCGCGGACCGGGTCCGTCCCGGTCGCGATCGTCCGGACGCTGTCCAGGAGAGGGCCGGGGACTCCGGCGATGGTGAACCGTTCGGCGTCGCACAGGGCGGCGTGCGCGTCCGGAAGCCCTTGATTCGGGACCCGCTCGGCATGCTCGGCCAGGATGGCGGCGACGATCTGCGCCGTTCCCGGTGTCGCGGTCAGGGCCCGTACGGTCTCGGGGGCGGTCTGCTTCGGGACGGCAGGCTCGGTGACGTTGAGCAGGTTGGTCACGTTGCCCACGATCGCGTCGCGCAGCAGCGGGGCCCAGTCCGGGTCGGCGGCGACGGCGGCGAGGTCGGTGCCCACATCGGAGGCGAGCCGGTCGTACAGCTTGAACGTGTGCAGCAGCCGGGGCCGTGCGAGCGGGACGCCGCGGTCCAGGAGGAGATCGAGGAGCGGGAGGTCGGCGGCGGTCTCCTCCCAGCGGTTGACCTCGTCCTCGTCCGCTCCCAGTACCGCCTCATGGCCGTCGCAGGTGAGGCCCTCCGCGCGCAGCCGCGTACCGGCGTCGTGCAGGAGGTCGCCGAGACCGGCGACGGGGAGCGCGAGCCCCGCGTACAGCTTCAGGAAGCGGCCGAGCCAGTCCTTCGCCGCCATCCCTGTCAGCCCGGGGGACGTGGTGAACGGCGCGGTCAGGCCCGCGCCCGCGAGGTTGCCGAGGAGGAGCGACACTGCCGCGCTCTCCGCCTTGGGGGTGTCCTTGGCGGGCAGCGGCAGGATGCCGAGGAGGGCGCGGCCGATGCCCGCGTCCGCCCGTGCCATCGGGCCGAGCAACGGAAGGACGAACGTCCAGAGGGACTGCGGCGCCGACTCCATGCAGCCGCTCTCCAGCAGGGCCCGCACGGCGCGTTCGTCCTCGGGCCCGCCGAGCGCGTGCCCGGCGGCCTTCGCCAGCGCCGCCCAGCCGTCGGCCAGGGCCAGCGCGCCGTCCGCGCCGTCCGGGACCTCCTCGCACCACTCGGTGAGCAGGCTGCGGTGCCAGCGGTACGCGCCGGTGGCGGGATGGCGGGCGGCGAGCCGCTTGCCGTGCTTCTTGAGCGTGGCCGTTCCGGCGGCGTCCGGTCCCGCGGCGAGGTGCGCCACGACGAGCGCGGCCTCGTCGACCGGCAGCGCGTGCGCGCCCTCGGCGGCGCGGGCCTTCTCGAAGAAGGCGGCGGCGAAGCGGGCGCTGCCCGCGGCGGCCAGGATCCGCGCGCACTCCTCGTAGAACGGCGGCAGCAGCTCGGGCGCGTGCGTCTCCAGGTCGTCGCCGGTACGGGTGAGCGCGGTGCGCGCGAGGCCGGGC
The DNA here is from genome assembly GCF_040674955.1 of Nonomuraea sp. NPDC049695. Taxonomy (NCBI): domain Bacteria; kingdom Bacillati; phylum Actinomycetota; class Actinomycetes; order Streptosporangiales; family Streptosporangiaceae; genus Nonomuraea; species Nonomuraea sp. NPDC049695. The sequence continues at coordinate 61,549 of NZ_JBFANV010000049.1, forward strand.
TTGCGGGCGGCCAGGCCGCGGGCGGCCCGCAGGTCGGTGTGCGCGGCCAGGATGCGGGCGCGGTGCGCCGGGTACCGGTGCAGGGCGGACGCGAGGAAGCCGAGCGGGCCCGCGTGCACGGTGCCGACGCCGGTCTCCGCCACCGGGTCCAGGTCGTACAGCGACTTCTCGGCCTTGTCGCCGTCGACGGCTGCGCGCCGGACGAGTTCGACGACCGGCTCGTCCAGGACGGAGTGCTCGTAGCGGACGGCGACGCACGTGTCCTCGTCGGAGCCGGCGGGCGTGCCCGGCAGCACCGCCCCGGCGCGCAGCAGCAGGTCGCGCGTCGGGGCGGTGATGCCGGAGGGCGCCACGGTGCCGGGCTCGCCTTGGTGGGCGTCGCAGTAGTGGGAGTACGCCTCCGCTGCTTCCATCACCGGCTCCGTCTCGTCCACGGTGCGGTCCGCGTACAGAGCCATGAGAATGCGGACGCCCTCGGACCAGGCGATGTCGCCGATCTCCCGGCCGCCCGCGGTGAAGCTCAGCCCCGCCATGTAGGCCGGGCTCATCGGCCCGCTCCAGTGCAGGTCGATCTCGATGCCGAGCGGCTCGGGCGTGTGCACGGTGAACCGCGCCTCGTCCCCCTTGATGCGCCCGCCCAGCTCGTGCACGCGGCGCTCGAACGCGGCGCCGCTCTCGTAGCGGGCGTCCACGTATCCGAAGGTGTCGACCACGCCGAACGTACGGTCCATGCTGACGGGACGCGTCCACACCTCGCGGCGTACCTGCTCAACGACCTGCGCGAGGTTCCGTCCCCGCCAGATGGGCAGCTCGTCGCCGAGCAGCAGCGGGTGCGGGATCGCGAAGGCGTCCGCGCCCGTCCACGCGCCCTCGCGCAGGAGCGCGCAGCGGCCGAGGTCGGGCGCGCCGTCGACGATCGGTGCGATGACCAGGTCGGTGAGCGTCTCGCGCCACACCGGGTCGTCCCATACGGCCGCGAACACCGCGGCCGGGACGGGCAGCGACCGCACCATCCAGGACTCGACCTCGTCGTGCACCGCCCGCGCGTGCTCGCCGAGCCGGTCGCAGAGGGCGGCGAGCCGTACCGCGCTCGGATCCTTCCTGACGTTGGCGGGCACCTTGGCCAGCACGTGGCCCGCGGCCGTCCGGCAGGCGAGCACCGGCCGCCGCGTCCCCTCGACGGTGAGCTCGTGGCCCGTCGCGATCCCGATCCATCCCATGGCGCCATTCTTGATCATCTCTACGACATTCTGCGGGAATCGGATGATTTACCCGCAGGGACGGGGCAGCCGGTAGGGCGTGGGAAATATCGACCTTACCGGCGGACAGCCATTAACGAGGTGAGGAGTCTCCGACCTGCGGGGCGATCAGAGATCACCTGAGGTCATCGCAGGCTCTCGTTTCGGCGTGCACTCCACACGGCCGGCCCGGCAGCCAGGACGAGACCACCGGCGAGCCACAGGATGCCCTGGAGCGGCAGGGCGTCGACGACTGCGCCGCCGGCCAGCGCGCCGAGACCGATCGAGAGGTTGAACACCGCCACCCACAGAGCGGAGGCTTCCTCGACCGCCTGTGGCGCGGCCTTGATCATCCACGTCTGGAGGCTCGTGGAGACCCCGCCGTACACCAGGCCCCAGACCACGAGCAGCGTCACCCCGCCCGCGCCGGTGAGTCCTGCCACGGGGTAGAGCAGCACGGTCACCCCCAAGGCGGCGGCGATGGACAGGACGGTGCGATGGAGCCTCTTGGCCACGGCGGCACCCGCGATGAAGTTTCCCACGATGCCCGCCACGCCGAATCCGAACAGCAGTGGCCCGACAAGTCGCTCGTCGATGCCGGACAGATCCCGCAGCACAGGGCTGATGAACGTGTAGGCCGAGAAGTGGCCGGTCACGATCAGGAAGGTCGCCAGGATGCCGACCCGGACGCCCTGGTTGCGGAACTGGCCGGCCAGTCGCCGCAGGCCGACGGGCTGAGCCGCCGTCAACGGTGGCAGCACGGCCAGCAAGGCGACCAGCACGGCAAGCGCGAGGGCGCTCAGCGCGCCGAACGCGATCCGCCAGTTCGCCAGCCCGCCGATCATCGTGCCGATGGGAACGCCGAAGACGTTCGCGGCCCCGACGCCGCCGAAGATGATCGCAGTGGCCCGCGGCACGTGTGCGGCTGGGACGAGCCGGATGGCCAGGGCTCCGGCGATGGCCCAGAACCCGCCGATGGCCACCCCGACCAGCACGCGGGCAGCGATCAGGAGCGGGTAGGCAGGAGCCAGGGCGGATGCCAGGTTGGCGAGCGTCATGAGTCCCATCAGGGCGACGAGCAAGAGCCTGCGGTCCATCCTGCCGACGAGCAGTGGGACCGCCGGCGCCGCGACGGCAGCGACGATGCTGGGGACCGTGACCATCAACCCCGCTGCGCCCTCCGACACCGACAGTGCCGATCCGACGGGGGAGAGCAGTCCAATCGGGAGCTGCTCCGCCGTGACCAGGAGAAATGTGCCGAAGGCCACGGCGGACACCGCGATCCAATGACTTTTCGGTGATGTGTCTCGCTCGCGCAGGGTTGGGTCGGTTGCCGTCACGTGGAATCCCTTCTCCAATTCGGGAGCGATCGCTCCCATATGGCGGCACACCCTAATACGGGAGCGATCGCTCCACAACTTTGGTAGGATGGGGCCATGGCACGGCCCAGGGAGTTCGATGAGCAGGACGTGATCGCCAAGGCGACCCACCTGTTCTGGTGCCGCGGCTACAACGCCACGTCCGTCCGTGACCTGGGCGCCGAGCTCAACCTCAAGCAGAGCAGCCTGTATCGGACCTTCAACGACAAGCGCACACTGTTCCTGCGGGCGCTGGACCACTATCGGGCCACCGAGTCCGCTCAAGCCGAAGAGCGACTGAACGTCCCCGGCTCCAGCCTCCAGACCCTGCGGGAGTGGCTGATCTGGATGGTCAACCACGAGGCCGGGCGTGGCTGCTTCGTGGTCAACACGGCCACCGAGCTCGGCGCCACCGACCCCGCCGTCCAGCAAAGGACCGAGGCTGCGTTCGAAGGCACCCGGACGACCCTCGCGTCGCTCCTACGCCGCGGCATCCGCGACGGCGACCTGCCTGCCACATTGGACGTCGAGGCTGCGGTGGAGTCGCTGTTCACGACGGTGCTCGGGCTGCGCGTGCGCGAACGGGCCGGACACGATGCCCAACGGCTGGCCACGGCTATCGACTTCACGCTCAAGATGCTCGCGGGACCTGCGGCCTGACTGGCTTCCGGATCTGGGCGGCCCGCTCCTCAAGCTTGACGGGTACGACAGGAGTGTGTTCCGGGTCGTCAGCCGTCATCGGGGCCCTTTCCGGGGGAGGGTAGAAGGACCTCAATGCGCGAAACGTCCTCTCAGCGTCGGCGGTGTCGGTCACGTACGTGCCCCGCCAGAACTGCTCTCGTTCGAGCGTGGTCATCGCGAGTGCCGGCGGGGCGTCTTTGGTGTCGAGCTGGGCCAGCAGTTCGCTGCACTGTTCCTCGTCAGCCGGCCACGGTCGGATGTTAGAGCTGCGCCCGCAGCAACGGGCGGCCGACGGCGTGCGACTTCTCCGAGATGGTCATGGCTGGGAGGTTAGTGTCGAAGCATGACTGTGACGATCGCCGAGGAACTCCTCCTGCTCACCTACAACGACGAGAAGGGCACGCAGCTCGTCTCCGGGACCCAGCTCGACCCGGCCCTCGCCGGCGCGCTCCTCGCCGAGCTGGCCGTCAACGGCCGGCTGGAGCTGTCGGACAAGAAGGTGACGGTCAAGGACCCGTCCCCGCTCGGCGACTCGGAGATGGACGCCACGCTGGCCCGCATCGCCGAGGAGGGCAAGGAACGCAAGCCCGCGTGGTGGGTCCAGCGGCTGCAGTCGGCCAAGCTGCGCAAGCGCCTGCTCACCAGGCTGGCGGAGTCCGGCGTGCTGACCGAGCAGCGCGGCAAGGTGCTGGGCATCTTCCCCACCACGCGCTGGCCCGAGGCCAACCCCGACGTGGAGGCCGCGGTCAGGGACCGGGTGACCAGCGCGCTGGCGGGCGCCGACCCCGACGCCCGCACGGCCGTCCTGATCGCCATCGCGCACGCGGCCAAGCTCGACCGCAAGGCCTTCCCCGAGGCGAGCAAGCAGCGCGTCAAGGAGATCGCGGAGGGCGCCTGGGCGGCCGACGCGGTCGCCCAGACCATCGCCGCCATCAACGCGGTCATGATCACGACGATCACCGCGGCGACCGTAGCCGCGACGACCACCGCCACGGGGTGAGCCGCTCTAGCTGCCGGTGTCGATGACGTCGCGCGCCGATGCGCGCGGTGCGGGCGGTGGTTCGCCCTCCGGCTGCGGCCACCGCCATGGTGCCGTCTGCGACACCAACACCTGCCGAACCGCCGCCTACCGGGCGCGACGCCGAACCACTGTGTGACGCCTTCGCGTACGGATCTCGAACGGCTCGAGAGTTGTCCGATCGGAGCCGGCTTGGGGGGGAGGGCCTGACGCTCCTCCACAAAGGCCAGTTTCTTCGACTGACCGCATCGCCCGTCACCGCCCCGATCCTCCCAGGCGCGAATTGGGTCCCGCGCTGCGCGTCAGCGCTGGTCCATCGGCCCAAACGTCACGAAGACCCGCGCCATTGGTCGCTTCCCAACCGATGTCATCGAGGTGGTAGTACGGTTGCCCCGCATCGTCGTTGCCGACGTAGCGACCGCTGACGTAGTACGCATCGTTGGATTCGCCTTTGCCCCATGCGTCCGGGTGGACCACGCCTCGAGGAGAGACGATATGCGCGGCTTGTTCGCGAGTGAGGCCGGAGTTGGCGCCCGCGGCGCAGCGCCTCAGCCTGCGAGGGAGTGAGCTGGACGTCCTGGACCTCGACCTGCACCCGCGGCGTGTCCGACGCAGGGGAGGCGGAGGCCGAGGCGGCGGTGCCGGACAGTGCCGTCAGCGTGCTGGCGGCCACGGCCAGGGCGGTGGGTGCCGGTGGTTGCTTTCGCTTCCCACCACAGCCGTGCGATTGTTGATCAGCTAGCCGGTGGCCGGTGTGCTGATCGATGACGCAGGTCCATTTCATCGAGAGCGGCGCGCATCCCGCCACAATGCCAAGATCAGGCACCCTCAACCTTCCCGTGCCGGAACGTGCACGGGCTGCTCGGTCGCGTCGAAGCGCTGGTGCAGGGCGCGGTGATCCTTTCTGCTCGGGCACGGCCAGGGTGCGGGCGGTCAGCGGCGGGATGCGGCGGGCTCCCGGCGGGAGGCCGCAATGTGGCCGGTGTCGCGGGGACGGGTGATGCGGGCCTGGCGGGCGGCCTTGATCGGTTCGGGCAGGATCCGGCTGACCAGGGCGGTGAGCTTGGTGGCCAGATCCCCGCCGACGACATGGTGCTTGCCCGCCATCAGCGCACGGAAGCCTTGGGCGGCGACCTGGACGCGGCTGTTCTTCTTGGCGCCGGGACCCAGGCTGGTGTTGCTCATCCCGGCGTTGGCGTGGAAATCGCTGTCGGTCGCGCCGGGCAGCAGCGCGGTGACGGTGACACCGGGGGCGCGCTCTTTGAGCTCCTGGCGCAGCGACTCGGCGAAGGAGTAGGTGAAAGCCCGGGTCGGCCCGTACACGGTCTCGTACGGGGTCGGGGTGAGCGCCGAGATGGAGGAGGCGATGAGGATCCGGCCGCTGCCGTGCTCGGCCATGTGCCGTACCACGGGTTTGGCCAGCGCCACCACCGAGGTGGTGTTCAGGGCGATGAGGGCGAGCTCGTCGTCCAGGTCGGTGTCGAGGAACGCACCGCCGAGGCTGCGTCCGGCGTTGAGGACCGCGGCCCTCAACGGCCGCCCGGTGTCCTGGACGGCCTGCCAGACCGTGCGCACCCCCTCGCGGTCGGCCAGATCGGCCTGGACCGGGAAGACGCGCGAGCCGTACTGCTCGAAGTCGGCGGCGATGCGGTGGATCTTGTCGCTGTGGCCGGTCGCGACCAGGTCGTAGCCGTCACGGGCGAACAGCAGGGCGAGCTGGTAGCCGATGCCGGAGGACGCGCCGGTGACCAGCGCCAGCGGACGCGCGGTGGTGTGGTGGGTGGTGCTCATGAGGTGCTCCCATCGGTGCGTGGACTGTGGTGGCCGGAGCCGGTGGCAGGCAGAGCGGTGTGCACGGCCTGCGAAGGGTCGGCGGGCGCGGGATCGGCGGCCCAGCTGGCCAGCAGCCCCCAGGCGTCCTGGGACGCCTGCTCCTGGGCCGGCAGGTAGAGGAACAGGGTCTGGTCGTCCTCGCCGGGCAGGGTGAAAGCCTGGTAGTCGATGGTCAGCGGACCGACGACCGGGTGCCGGAACCGCTTGTGGCCAAAGGTGCGATCCAGCACCTTGTGATCGGCCCACCAGCGGCGGAAATGCTCACTCTTCATCGACAGCTCCCCGACCAGTTCCGCGGTGCGGGTGTCGTCCGGATGGCGGCCGGCGTCCAGCCGCAAGATCGCCGTCATCTCCGAGGCGATCTGCTTCCAGTCCACGTACAACGCTCGGGCGGCCGGGTCCAGCAGGATCCAGCGGGTCAGGTTGCGTTCCCGGTAGGGCATGGCGTCGAAGTCGGCCATCAGCACCCGGCACAGGTGGTTGGTGGCCAGGATGTCGCCGCGCCGTCCGAGGATGAAGGCCGCCTGGTCGGTGAAGGAGTCCAGGAACCGGTGCAGGCCCGGCCGGACCCGCTGCACCACGGGCCTGCCGCGCCGGGCCCGGCCGGTGTGCGGGCGTATCAGGTCGGTCAGGTGAGCGCGCTCGGCATCGTCCAGCCGCAGCGCCGCGGCGATCGCCTCCAGCACGCCCGGCGACGGGCTGATCGGCCGGCCCTGCTCCAGCCGCGTGTAGTAGTCCGTGCTCACTCCCGCCAGCTGGGCGACCTCCTCACGCCGCAGGCCGGGCACCCGCCGGTAGGCCCCCCGCTCCGGCAGCCCGGCCGATTCCGGACTCACCCGGGCCCGGCAGCGGCGCAGAAACTCACTCAACTCCACATTCCGGTCCATATCTCCATGCTGCCCCGCCCGAAGGGCCTGACCAGCCCGTAACGTAGGACGCTTCGTCCCAGGAACCAGCTGACCAGGAACAACAGGGGACCTCACGCGTCCCTCGACCTCGCGAGCGGGTCATGGACTGGACATCGGGCCGACCGGAACACCGGTCGGACACGCCTGCCCCGGCCCCGCCAGGCCGGTGGTACGCACCCCTGTCGCGGGCGTCGTCCGCGCAGGGGGACCCGTCGTCAAGTTTTGGGAGATCACTCGGGAAGACCTGGCTCATCACCGGCTGCTCGTCCGGGTTCGGCCGCGCCCTGGCGCTCGCCGTCCTCGACCACGGCGATCAGGCCGTGGTCACCGCCCGCCGCCCCGAGCAGATTCGCGACATCGTCGAACGTGGCGGCGTCCGCGCCTTGGGCCTGGGCCTGGGCCTGGGCCTGGATGTACCGACCCCGGGCAGGTGCGGGCGCCTCCACTCAGGCCCAGCACGTCACTGAATGAACGTCTCGGCCTCGGATCGGGGAGCGGCCTTCTTCCCCCCGATCACGGTGCGCCGGTACTGAAGCGACCGGTCCCCGGCCGACGCCGTACCTCTGAGATCACGTCAGGCGGCCCCGGGCGCGTGGAGTGTGCGGCGAACGGCGTCGCGGAGCCAGCGGTGGGCTCCCTCGGCCGCATGGCGGGGATGCCAGGCCATGCCGATGGTCAGGGGTGGCAGCGGCAGGGGAATGTCGAGGAGACGCAGGCCGAGTGCGGTGGCGGGGTGGGTGAGAGGCGATTCGGGGTTGCCTGGGAGCGCGGCGGGGACGAGGCAGACGACATCGCTGCGTACCGCGAGGGTCATCGCCGCCAAGTGGCTGGGGAGGACGGCGGTGACGCGCCGGTGGAGGTTCAGCTCGGCCAAGGCGGTGTCGAGAGGGCCGGTGAACTGGCCTCGTCGGCTGACCACGACATGGTCGGCGGCGGCGAGCCGCGCTGGGTCCAGCTCCTCCTCGGCGAGCGGGTGGCCCGGGCGGACGGCCGCCACCATTCGAAGCGTGACCAGTTCTTCGACCTGGGTCTCCGGGTCCACGTGGTCGATGGATCCGACCTCCAGATCGATCCGGCCGTCGCGGAGGGCCGGACCGGCCTCCAACTCCTCTGCCCGGAGCCGGAACGAGACGCCCGGCGCCTCCTGCCGGGCCAGGCGCAGCAGCCCGGGGGCCAGCGCCGCACCGACCAGGTCGGCGGCCTGGAGGGTGAAGGTACGACGCAGGGTGGCGGGGTCGGTGCTGTCGGCGGGGCTGAGCAGCGATGCGAGGCGGCTTACCACTGCGGCGGCTTCGTCGCGCAGGGCCAGGGCGCGGGGGGTGGGGACCATGGCCTGTCCGGCCCGTACCAGGAGCGGGTCCTGGAGGGTACGGCGGAGGCGGGCGAGGGTGCGGCTCATGGCGGCGGGGGAGGTGCGCAGACGGGCTGCAGCGCGGGTGACGCTCTGCTCGGTCAGCAGGGCGTCCAACGCGACGGCGAGGTTGGCGTCAAGGGCCGAATGTGGGCTGTTCACCAGCGTAATTCCATTTCAGGCAATACCTCCTTGCTGAAGTTCCCATTGTGGCATCACTGTGGCGCTCCTCAGGATGGAGGCGTACCTACCCGACACGAACCCTTGAGGTTTTCATGATCGTCATCACTGCCCCCACCGGGAACATCGGCCGCCACCTGCTCGCCCGGCTCCTGGAGTCCGCCCCCGCCGCCGGCGAGGAGCTGCGCGTGATCGTGCGTGACCCCGCACGGCTGCCGGACGCGGCACGCGGACGCGTCGAGGTCGTCACCGGCTCGCACGGCGACGCCGAGGTGGTCGACAGGGCCTTCAAGGGCGCGGACGCCGTCTTCTGGCTCGTCCCCCCGGACGCCTCCCTGACCCCGCAGGCCGCCTTCACCGGCTTCACCCGCCCCGCCGCGAGGGCGCTCGCCACCCACGGGGTCGGCCACGTCGTCGGCGTTTCCGCCCTCGGCCGCGGCACCCCGCTCGCCGGCCGCGCCGGACTCGTCACCGCCTCTTTGGCGATGGACGACCTTCTGGCCGGCACCGGCGTCGCCTACCGGGCCCTGGCCAACCCGTCCTTCTTCGAGAACCTCCTGGAGGAGGCTGCCTCGATCCGCGACAGGGGCGTCTTCACCGACGTCGTCGACGCCGACCGCAAGGCGCCGCTCGTCGCCGTCGCCGACATCGCGGCCGTCGCCGCCGGCCTGTTGCTGGACCGGTCGTGGACCGGCACCGGCAGCGTTCCGGTCCTCGGACCGCAGGACCTGTCACCCAACGACCTTGCCCGCATCATGACCGAGCAGCTCGGCCGCCCCGTCCGCTATGAACGCCAGCCGCTCGACGAGCTGCGCGCCGACCTCGTCGGCTATGGCCTCGACGAGGAGTTCGTCCAGGGCATCGTCGACATGAAGCGGGCCAAGGACGAGGGCCTCGATGCCGGCGTCGCCCGCACCCCGGACACCGCCGGCCCCACCACCTTCGAGCACTGGTGCGCCCAGACCCTCAAGCCCGCCGTCCTGTCCTGAAGCCACCAGCCCTTCTGCCGTCGGACATGGCGCCCATGGCGTCAAGACCACCCACCACTTGGGAGACACCCATCATGCCCGTTGAGGAAACCGAACCGCCGGTCACCGCGTTCATGCTCGTCAAGACCACGCCCGAGTGGCTGGCACTGACCGTGCCGGAGCGGATCGACGCCTTCGCCACCCAGGTCGTCCCCACGATCGAGGCCAGGACCAGCGGCGTCCGGTCACGTTTCTACGACACGGAGTTCTACTCCGCACGCGTCACCGACGTCTGGGTCTGGGAAGCGGACGATCACCACGCCTACCAGCTCCTCATCGACGCACTGCGCGAAACCCCGTTCTGGGACCGCTACTTCGAGGTCGTCGACATCCTCGTCGGTACCGAGAACGGCTATGCCCGCAACTACCAGGTCGACCCCGCTGCCACCATCAGCACCTGACGCACTGCTCCGGATAGACCTTGTTCGCAGGGAACATCATCGAGGGCGATGTGCCCGGATATCGACAGGGCGTCCGTCGGGATCGCGAGCCGTCATCGTCCATTGCGTGGGCAACGTCTCGATCGGTCCGACCGACCGCCCAGCATCCAGAATCCGTTCGCGAAGCTCACACAGTTGTTCATATGTGCCCACACGCAGGCCCCAACCCGCCCGGTTCAGAGGATCAAGATCGAGTGCGGGGACAGTAACGGTTTCGACGATCATCAGATGGTCGGCCCCGCCGACATCGAGGACTGCGATCCGAGGGTCGGTAGAAGTTGCTGCGCGCTCGAACGCGAGCTTTGCTCCGAGCAAATCCGTGTAGTACGCCACGAGCCGGTCGAGTCTGGTCGTGGACAGTGTCAGATGGTTGATTCCAAGCAGATCGGCCATGATCAACCGAGCGTAGCTCAGGGACATCGCGATCGTGCCCTGGAGTTGAAGACACCCTCTCATAGGGGGATCCGGTTTTCGTAATTCAGGGAAAGGAGCCGTCCTACGGCTGCCTCGTGGCCACCATGGTCTTCTTGCGGCGCTGTTCCTGCTGCTTGCGCCAGCCGTACCGGGTCAGGCCCTGCGGTTTGACCACGGACAGGACCGTGATCAGGAGCAGCACGACCAGGCCGCCGATGGAATGCGGCAGGGTGCCGGTCATCGTTCCGGGATCGGGGCTTGAGGCGGCGTGCTCTGCCATGGCGGCGACGGTCCGCGTCTCCGCCGGCAGGACAGCGGTGGCCAGGACCGTGAGGAGGAGTTTCGCCAGCACCCAGTAGTGCCGGATCAAGCCCCATGAGGTGCCCAGGGCCTGAATGATGCCGGTGGCCAGGGCCGCCAGGGCCAGCGGGACGATGACGTACGTGATCGTTAGATCCATGGCGAGACGCGCGCCACGTACGATCTCGACGTTCTGGCTGGTCACCGCCGCGATGTCGAGCGCGGCATAGGCGGCGACCGCGCCGAACCAGCCGAGCGAGCTCGTGACATGGGCGATGAGCGCGGCCTTGCGGAGGCCAGGTGACAGGGTCATGCGCCACCTCGCTGAGCAGTGATGCCGGTTCCCGCCGACAGGTCCCCTCCGGGTGCGTCGTCGCCACCGGCACCGATGAATCGCACGGCGATGAGCAGCAGGATGAGGATGCCAAGGACGATCACGGACGTTTTCACCCAGCGGGGCATGGGCGGGGGCGTTCCACGGTCAGGAGACCAGCGCGGATCGGCTCTTCGCGACCCGACCCCCGTGGGGCACGCTGCTCGACTTCGCGCTCACGATCGCCGCTTTCAACGGGTCGCTGCTGCTGATCGCCCACGGCTTGAGGCTCCTGCCTTACCAGAGCCCGGCCGCCGCCGGATCCGGTGACATCGATGTGCTCGCCCTGGTGCTGGTGGGTTGTTCGGCGCTGCCGCTTGTGCTGTGGCGGCGATACCCACTCGGCGTGTTCGCGGTGACCGCCGTCGCGAGCGTGCTGCTCGCCGGTCTTGACTACCACTCCGCGCTGACGCTCGGTCCCGCCGTCGCGCTCTACCTGCTCACCGCCGGCCGCGAGCGGCACGCCCCCTGGACCTGGTACACGACGGTCGTCGTCGTCGGCTTCGGCATCGCCCATGTGATCGCGATCGCCCTCTCGGCCGGCGGCGCGTCGGGCGTCGTCGCGTTGTTCCTCACGCCCGGGGCCTGGCTGGTGGCCTGGTTCGCCGGCGAGCGGACCAGGCTGCGGGGTGAGCAGATCGCCGAGCTGCGGGCCCGCGCCACGCACGCCGAGCGAGAGGCCGAGCAAGATCGGCGGCTCGCCATCGCAGAAGAGCGTGCCCGCATCGCCCGCGACCTGCACGACTCTGCCGGCCATGCCATCAGCGTGATAGCCGTACGCGCCGGCGCGGCCCGCCTGCGGCATCGCCAAGACCCTGACCGCTCGCTCCAGGCACTGGAGGCCATCGAGGAATTGGCGCGGCAGACCGTCGGAGAGATCGACCAGATCGTCAGCACCCTGCGTACGGAAGGCATGGGCGACGAAGCGCCGCCCGGACTCGCGTCGGTGGACGGCTTGATCGCGCATCACGCGGCGGCGGGGATGCGGATCACGCTGGACACCTCGGGCCCGCCTCCGGCCCTCGGCGGCCCGGCCAATCAGGCCGTCTACCGGATCCTGCAGGAGGCACTCACGAACGCCGCCCGCCACGGCACCGGCAGCGCCCGCGTCGAACTGACCTTCGGCCAGACGGATGTCGGGCTCACCGTCACCAATCCCGTGGCCGCCGACGGCGAGCGTCGCCGCGGCGGCGGTCATGGACTGATCGGCATGCGTGAACGCGCGACGCTGCTCGGCGGCAGTCTCGACGTCGAGCGCGTCCACGACGCCTTCCGCGTACGCGCCCGCATCCCCCACGGAGGCCGCCGCCCATGACTCGGGTGCTGATCAGCGACGACGACGACCTGATGCGGGCCGGCCTCGCCGAGCTGCTGTCCAACGACCCCACGATCGACATCGTCGGGCATGCTGCGACGGGGCGGGAAGCGGTCGAGCGGGCGTCCCGGCTGAGGCCTGATGTCGTGCTCATTGACGTCCGCATGCCCGACCTGGATGGCATCATGGCCACCCGCGAGGTGTCACGAACCGCCCTCGGAGTGCGGGTTCTCATCCTCACCACGTTCGAGCAAGACGATTACATCTTCGGCGCCCTACGCGCCGGCGCCTCCGGATTCCTGCTCAAACGCACCCGCCCCGAAGAGCTCATCGCCGCCCGCCGCGGCCGGACCAATCAGATGCTCAAACGGGTTCGCGACACCCTGAGCCAGATGCGACGCGACCGCATGGAGATCGAACTTGCCGTGGTCGCCCGTCGAGCCGATGTCTCCCGCACCTTCCTCTACACCAACAATCAGGCCCAGCAGCTCCTCGCCGAAGCGAAAACGGACGCCACGGCCACATCGTCACCGAGCCCGACTCGACCGGCCGATGCCACTGGATCCTGGAAAGACCGGGCGCTCAACGCGGAGGACGCCCCCAGAGCCGCCTACGCCGAGATCGGCAACCAGCGCGACCAGATCAGCCGGCTGCTGGGCCAGATCCGCGACCTGGAAATCGACCTGCCCGCCGACGCCGTCGAACGCATCACCACTGAAAACCGAACCCTCCGTCAGGACAATCGGAAGCTCACCACAGATAACCAGCGGCTCACCGACCGGCTGAAGGCCGCCCGCGAGAACAACCGCTTTCTCGACACCCGTATCGCCCGTCTCGAAGCCGAACTCGTCGAACACCTGAACCTCGGCCAAAACCCGCAGCAAGATCATGCCGCAGACCTCCGCACCGAACCAGGAGAACCATGAGGGCCCTCACGATCAGCTTGGACGGTCAGAACTATCAGGCAGGTTCGAGGTGATCGGCGAGGCGGCGGAGGGTGACCGCGAACCCGCCGCGGAGGCGCGGGAGAACACGCCGACGCGAGCGCGGCGGGATCATGCGTAACCGTGCGGCCTCGGCTCGCCGCTCAGCTAGGTCCGCGCGGACGAGCTCCTTATACATGTCATACATGGAAGGCTCCTCAGGGTTATTCGGGGAATGCGTGGTAGAAAACGAAGATCGGCCGTGTATCCGGCGGAGCCTCGTTCGATTCGACACGCGATTTGGTCAGCTCGCGCCACGGCTGCAACACGGCATTGAGCTGGTCGGCGAGCTGCGCAAGCTCATTCGTGGTGGGCCGTAGGTGGCGGCTGCTTCTGAAGGCCACGTTCTGCCAGTCCTCGGGAAGCGTCATGCGAGTGCGTTGGAAGTCGCGCAGCCGCTCGAACTGGTCGATCACCCACTGCGAAGTCCACGCCTGCACCGTGGCTCTGGCTTCCGGGGCTTCCTTCTCCCTCAGGTTGTACTGCGTAGCAGCCCGCGGTGTCCTGCTCGACGAGCTGATTGCCTGCCTAGCCGGGATCACCGTGTGCAACGGGGGACCGCCGAGGGCCGGATTGGCCCACTCGGGGCTCAGCTCAGCCAGCGAAGCCATCACGGGATCCTCACAATCAGGGCCAGCTCATCACCCTGGAATTTCGGCCACCACCAAGAACAGCAAGGCCGAGGCCAGGAATGGTTGAGAGCTGAGGTCGTCGATCCATGCTTCGGCGTCCGGCTTGAGATAACCGGCATCGACAGCCCGGGCGACGTTGCGGCGCAGCCCGAAGATGTGATCGGCGGTCGTGAAGTCGCGGAACACTGGCGCGGCTGTTACCACGGACCGCACCACGAGTCCTGCCTCCCCGCACACCCGGGCCAGGCTGCGGCCGATGGTCGGGTTACGGATGATTTCTGCGACCAGGAACCGGCCCAGCGCGCGGCTCATGGCCGGCTGAGGGGAATCGATCAGCAGTCCCTCCCAGTCGGGTTCGGCCATGACGATCCGCCCTCCAGGGCGGGCCACCCGGCGAAACTCCGTCAGCACCTGCGTCGGATCCGCCACATGCTGGAGCACACGGTCAGTGCGGGCTCGATCGACGCTCCCTTCGTCCAACGGCAGCGCATGGACGTCTCCAGAACGGATCTCGACCAAGGGTTGTTCTGCCAGGCGGGCGCGAGCCTCGGCGATCATCACGGGATCTCGGTCCACCCCGATGACCTGGCCGGCCGGTGCGACAGCGGTCGCCATCGCCGCCAAGTCGGTCCCCGGTCCGCAACCGATATCGAGCACGGTCTGCCCGGGGTGGAGATCCAGCAGTTCCAGCACCTGCTGCTTGTAGTCCCGGCCCGCTGTGCTTGCGGCGACGTGGTCGAGATAGGCGATCGGATCCGGACGAGACCGAGAGTCGTTGTTGATCATGCGCACAGCTAACCAGACGCAGATGTAGCTCTCGAGGAAGAGATGTCGAGATCTCGTGCACCTTGCACTCGTCCCTCCCGGTCCAAAGGGCTTAGCCTGCCAGTAGGAGTGGAACGGCGAACCGGGTTTAGTGTCACATCTGTTGACACTGTAGATCTGACCAGGCCAGTCTTGCCCGATGGCGGATTCCGAGGGTGTGGCGTTCCTGCGTGCTGTTGTTGATCGTTTTTGCCGGGAGATCGTTTGATCTCGCGCCCGCGCTGCGGCTGCGGCGGCTGGCGGAGTTGCGCGTGATGCTGGAGGAGGTGACCGGCGCGGCGCTGATGGTGGCGATGGCGGACGCGCGGGGTGTGAGGGATGGGGTCTGCGCAAGATCGGCCTGAGCGCCGAACAGGGAGTCTCCCGGGTGGCAGAGGCCGTCCACGATGAATCCGAGATTCGGGCAGCCGGGCAGTCCGTCGATGACCTCGGCGTGCACGCCGCCCACGGCCTTCACGGTGAAGCCGGCGGCGGTGAAGGTCTCGCCCGCGGCGAGCGCGACCGCTCCCTCGCCGAGCTCGGCGGCCAGCGCCGCATGGGTGTGGACGGTCAGCGCGGGGTTGCTTGCCCGGGCGGCCTTGAGTGCCTCGACGTCGACGTGGTCGGGGTGCTCGTGGGAGACGAGCACGGCCGTGGCTCCGTGCAGCGCCGCCTTCGCGTCGGAGAAGGTGCCCGGATCGATCACCAGCACCCCATCGCCGTGCTGGACGCGCACACAGGCGTGCCCGAAATGCGTCAGTCTCACTGGATCACCCTATCGGCCAGCCTCGGCGTCGACGCCAACACGATCACCCCCCGGCGGCCCCGGATCGTCTGGTGCCTGCCCCGCAGCGGAGAGATTCGGCAGGTCGACGATGTGCACGCTGCCGGGGCCGTGTCGCCGTCGAAGGTCGGGCCGCGGGCGATCAGTTCCGCCGCGTACCGGCCCATGGAGGACCAGTGTTCTTCCAGCAACGTGTCGCGTAGCGCCGCAGAGCCGGGCCGATCGCGGTGGTGACAGAGGAATTGCATGTCGAGACTCCTTGCCATGGGTCGTGGCAAAGGCCCCCATCATCCGAGTCAACGGATGGGGGCCGGTGCGCCGGCGTCGGTGCTGTCGGGGCTGCTGGTCAGCAGGGCCGCTCCGGCGTAGTCGATGCGCGGCCGGCCGCGGGCGCCGGGCGGCAGGTGGATGCGGCCGGCGATGAGCAGCAGGGCCAGAGCACCGATCGGCAGGTTGACGTAGAAGGTCCAGCGCCAGCTGAGGTGGTCGGTGAGCAGCCCGCCCAGCAGGGGCCCGCCGACGTAGGCGATGGGCATGATGGCGCCGATCATCGACTGCAGCCGGCCGCTGTCGCCGGGCGGAACCAGGACTCCGATGATGGCCCGGCGCGGAAGGCGATGAGCTGGGGCATGGTCTGGGGCTCGGCGCGGGCGGGCTCATGGTCGGCGCGGCACCCAGCTTAGGGGTCAGCGGTGGTCCCGATGTTCCTGACGCTCGAAAGGCTCGCGAGCATGCGGTAGAGCGCGGCGCGTACTTGAGGAGTCGTCGGCAGTTGGGAGAGCAGCCTGGTGGCCTAGGTGTTCAGAAACTCCTCATCGGCCGGGTGACCACCTCGCCGGGCCCACTTTGGGAGGACTTTCTTGAGCCGCACCGGATCCGCCAGCAAGGCCATGTGTCACGGTCACCTGTCGCGACGGCGGCGAGATGCGGGCCGATCTGCTGGTTGGGGCGGTGACTGGCGCACCGTCAGGGTCGGCGGAACCCTCGACGACAGGGTCGGTTCCCAGGAAATGGTGATGGAGCCGTGCCCGGTGCGAGGCGGGCACGGCTCGCGCTATGGGGTCACGACCTCACCCAGCCGGGGAGTCCGGGAACCGGGCCGGGGAGTGGCTGGTAGGTGGGAATCTTGCCTGTGGATGAGGTGGGTGGGATGGCAGGGCATCTGGCGCCCTGGGCGGGCAGCTCCAGGGAGACCAGGTAGCGGTCGATGCCGCCCGCAGCGCACGGGCCATGGTCGTAGATGCGGTGGCCCCAGCCTTCGTAGGTGAACAGTCTTCCCGCGCGGCCGAGTTGCTGGGCCGTGCTCACTGCCCAGTTGTAGCCGGTGGCGGGGTCGTGCAGGGCGTTGGCTACCAGGACCGTGGGGCTGTACACGCGCAGGCGGTGCTGAGGGTTGGGGATCGGGGCTTGCTGGCCGAGGCACGCGGCCATCGTGGCGAGGGCCTCGGGGCCGGCCTTCATGTCGGGAGCGATGCGGCGGGAACTCGCCAGGAGGGCCGCGTATTCGTCGTAGTTGCGAACCGGCAGCAGGTAGTCCAGGCAGAAGACCTGGGTCGCGTCGTTGACCACCTCCTGGTCGGGCAGGGGCTTGAGCAGCGAATTGGCCTCGCCCTCGCCGCTGTCGACCGCCACCAGGAATTCGGCCAGGTCGGCCCAGTCGGGGCCGAAGAACGCGCCCGTGGCCTCATAGATGAGCAGCAGCTTGGTGAGAGGGGTGTCCGGCTGGCCCGGGTAGTGCAGTTCGCCGCGATCGGCGCGCGCCAGCAGGTCGGCCCAGAAGGTGCGGATGTTCTTGCCGTGCAGGGCGCACGAGGAGGTCTTGTCGCACCATTTCACGAACTCGTCGAAGGAATCCTGGGTCGTCCATGCCTGGGTGTCCAGGAAGTCTCTGGTGCCCAGACTGTGGTCCATGTTGCTGTCGAGCGCCAGGGCACGGACCCGGTTGGGGAAACGCTCGGCGTAGATCTGGCCGATCAGTGTGCCGTAGGAGATGGCGTAGAAGGAGAGCTTGTCGTCGCCGAGACCAGCCCGCATGGTGTCCAGGTCACGCGCGACGCTACCGGTGTCCACATGGTCGAACAGCGGGCCGGTGCGGGCTCGGCAGTCCTGCTTGTAGCGTGCGTTGAAAGCCAGCAGCCGCTCGAAGTCGGCCTGGCTCTTCAGGAACGGATCGGGCGCCTGCGCGGCGAGTTCCTGCGAACACTGGATGGGATGGCTGCCCGCCACCCCGCGCGGGTCGAAGCCGACGATGTCGAACCGGCTGGTGATCTCCGAGGAGAAGGGGAGCCGGTCACGCAGGACTATTTGCTTGCCCGAGCCGCCGGGCCCGCCGGGATTGACGACCAGCGAGCCGATCCTCGCCGAGGGGTTGGTGGCCTTGCGCCGCGCCAGCGCCAGCTGGATCTCTCCGCCACCGGGGTCGTCCCAATCGAGGGGTACGGTCATTGTCCCGCAGTCGACCGCTGGATCTTCCGTACACGGCTGCCACGAGATCGAAGCCGTGTCGGCCGCGGCCGGCGCCACGGGCGCGACCGAGACGGTGAGCGCAAGTAACGAAACCAGGAGTGCGATGTGTCTTCGCACAGGCTATCCAATCATCGGAGTTTTTGATCTTGATCTAGCTTGATGTCCAGCATGGCGCCTGGGGCCGGAGCGGGATCCGCGCCGCTCCACCGGAGGGGTGTGCACGAGTGTGCCTGGCCTGCGATAAGGCGGGCGCCCAAGATCGCTTGCCAACACGGCGCTGATCGCTTCCCGAACGGCTCATGCGGCGAATGCGCACACAGCCCCTAGCGATCTTCTGTCACGCTGCGCCCCCCGGGGGGCGGGAAGACCTCACGTGTGCGGCAAGGAGGGAACCCGCGTCGCCTGGCCGCGACCACGGCCGGGTGACGCATCCTTGTTCCCGCGCGATAACGTGCCTCGTCCTGTCGCGAGGTCGTCTCCTGCGCGCCAGCGGGCGTCGTCGGCCGGCCTGCCCGCAGGCAGAGCCGACGGCGCCTCTGAGTAAGCCCGCGGCGGTTGCCGCGCTCAGCCGGGGTCAGCGTCCGCCGGACGTCGAGGGCGTGGGACCGCCGCGCAGCTCATAGTGGGCGTCAACGACGGTGCAGGGCTTGACTTTGCCCGTGATCAGCAGGCGGCGGAACACCAGCCTGTCGCGTGGTCCCTCGGGGGCGGGGCCGGATTCGGAGATCTCCATGAGAAGGGTCTGGCCCTTGCCGATGTACTGAGGATGGATGGCGACATTGTTCTCATCGGTCACCTCGGCCGCCTTCTCGTGGACGGAATTCATCCACTCCTGCGGCGTCGTGGGCCACATGCCCCCAACAAGCTGGCCCCGGTCCTTCTGGCAGCCTTTTCCAGGCTTGAGATAGGTGATGTCGGCAGGGACACCCATCCTGGCGAGGTCCCACTCCAGCTTGTCGGCGTCTTTGAACTCCTTGATCCGCACGCTGATCGTGCCGTCGGGGGTTTTTGTCACCGCGTACGCCGGGCTCTCCGTGCCCGTCAGCAGCGGTACCGCGATGGCCGTTGCGGCGGCGAGGCCCGCCACCGCCGCTCCCACGGACATGCGGCGAACAGTGCGGCGGCGGTGTTCGGTCCGCGCGGCGAATTCGACTTTGAGATCCATCAGCAACTGCTCCTCGAAACTCATCTGTCGGTTCCTTCCATGACAAAGGGCACTTCCTTGAGCGTCCGGCGAGCGCGGTGCAGCCTGACCATGGCGGTCCCCGACCGAATGCCGAGGGTGCTCGCGGCTTCGGTGACCGTCAGCTGGTCGAGGACGATCAGCTCCAGTACGGCGCGTTCCCCCTCGGGCAGCTCGGCCATGGCCTGGAAGGCCCGCCGGGCAGGCCGCTCCGCGTCGATTCGCTCCTCCAGCCGGGCGATGTCATCGGTGTCCAGTGGCCGCCGTCTGCTCACGCGGTCGGTCAGCTGGGAGTCCTGCAACGTCCTGCGCCGTTCGGCCGAGAGGGTGTTGCGTGCGACTCCGTACAGCCATGCGACCTCGCTGCCCCGTCTCGGCCGGTAGGTGTGGGCGGACTCCATCACCGCTAAGAACACGTCCGCCACCAGGTCTGCGACCATTTGGGGGTCGTCGACCCGGCGGGCGAGGAATCGTGTGATTCCTTCGACGTGCCGCCGGTAGAAGGCCTCGAACGCCACGGAGTCTGTGGCGAACTCTGCCTGTTTACGACGCACCGGCCATGCTCCCTTCGTCGATCTACACCTATACTTGGTAAGAAGTGACCAAAGGCTTACAAGCGCACGTCGTGGACGGCGTTGGCTGCCCGAGCGGTGGTGCCGCTGGGAGCAGCGCTGTCTGAGCTGACGGAAGAGCAGCGCCACATGGCTCGCGGCCCTGGACGCGGTGGCGTTCGTCTCCGATGGAGCCCTGTCCCTTCCGCGCCAACGTCGACCACGCCTACCGCCACGGCGTCCATCACGGCGTCCGCTACATCGCCGAGCCCGGGCGGTTCGATCCGGTCCGCGGAGGTGCACGGCGCCTGCCGGCAGCGCCAGATCGCGCTCGCCCGACGATGCATGGCCGGAAAAGGATCTTTAACCGCCGTACAGACCGCCCTCGCTGACCTCCTTCCCAACAGCCAGGCCCGGCCAACCACCCATAATGACCACGCATCGTGACCGCGATCACTCACAGCTACTAATCACTCTTAACGAGTCCAGCCGCTCCGGCAGACTCGGGCCTGGACAGCCGCCGGTGGGTGAGCACTCATAGCTACTGGACCTTGAGT
>NZ_JBFANV010000050.1:0-80886 GCF_040674955.1 Nonomuraea sp. NPDC049695
GATGTGGTCGATCATCGCCTGGCGCAGGCTGCTGCCGGACAGGGACTGCATCCAGCCGGGCTGCTGGGAGTGCCAGGCCAGCGTGTGCCCGCGCACCTGCTTGCCGTTCTGCACGGCCCAGTTGTAGATGCGGTCGGCGTTGCCGAAGCTGAACTGGCCCCGGTTCGGCTCGGTGGCGTCGATCTTCATCTCGTTCTCGGCCGTCACCATGTTGAACTCGCGGCTCGCGATCGTGGTGTACTGCGAGTCGCCGAGCCGGCCCGCGCTGATGGCGGCGCCGAAGTACCGCCCGCTCTGCGCGGCCGCCGCACCGAGCGTACTCGCCGCCGCACCAGCCGGCGTGGTCGGTACGGTCACCGCGGTGACCACGCCGAGAACGCCGATGGCAGCGGCGATCAGAACCCGCGGACTCCTGAGAGGCCGCGACGGAATTATGGCTTTGGGGCCCATGGCTGAGTGCTCCAGACTGAATCGCGGAAAAGCGGACACACGGGGGTCACCCCACGCAATCGACGCCGCGTCCCGTGATCAGGGAACACACACCACCAGGGCATCGCGAACGGCGGTCCTCACCGCGCACCACCACATGGCAGGAGGAAGCCGCCTCTGGGACCAGAGTTTGGAAACCGGGCCGAAAGTTGTCAAGTTCTAAAGAAAGTTTCAGAGCGACGCTCCCGCCGTCACGGGCGGCGATCCCTGATAACGCCTGATGAGCCGCACGCCCGTTCGCCGCCCCTCCGTGGGCGCGAGCTGCCGTCCTTGACCTCGCCTCTACGTCTCGTATTGGCTTGACCTGCCACCACAGCCATCCGACAGAGAAGGAACCGCGACAGGCAAGAAGGCGTGTGAGCGCTAACAGCCGACCTGGGGCGACCACCCGGCGGCCATGGTGCGGGGCGGTCCGGCGGGCAGACACCACGTCCCTGGAGCCGCCCTCTCGGGAGGGTCACCGATGAGGAGGTTCACGACGGCAAAGACGAACGTAGCCGGCCAAGACACCGGATGAGCAGGTCGAGGCCTTCGAGCCCGCTTTTGGGCGCCGGCCCCTACACCTTCGCCTGACTGGACGCGCTGCCCCAGAAGGTGCACGAGGGCGGCCGCATGTTGACCGGCGCCACCACCAGATCGGACTTCGCCGCCTTGGCCGCCGCGGCGAGAATGGTCCGCAAGTGGGCGGCACAGCTGATGCAGGCTTGTGGGCATAGGGCTCACCACGAAACTCCCGTCGATCAACTCGATGCGCGACCAGCCAACCTTCCACCGGCAGAGCGCTCGTGTCTTCGCCACTTTCCATGCGTGGAGCCTCGCATGCCGCAGCCACGAACGAGGGCTTTTCGCAGCTCAGGGAAGCCTGGCCTTCGTTGCGGATCTTGGTGATGTGTGCCTACATTTCCGATGAAATATCGGAAAGTGGAGGCATTTCATGACGATTGAGCTGACTCGGCCGTATTCGCCGGAGAAGCATCACAGACACCGGGACGTCACCGGCGGGTGGTTGCGGCCCGCGGTGTTCGGGGCGATGGACGGGCTGGTGTCCAATCTCGCGTTGATCGCCGGAGTCGTGGGTGCCGCAGGGGCGGGGCGAGGGGCCGTGCTGGCCGGGTGCGCGGGGCTGATCGCGGGTGCTTGTTCCATGGCGGCCGGTGAGTACACCTCCGTCAAGTCGCAGACTGAGCTGATGCGGGCCGAGATCGCCGTCGAGCGGCGGGAGCTGGCCCGCAACCCCGAGGGTGAGCAGGCGGAACTGGCGGCGCTGTACCGGGCGCGGGGGCTCGACGACGACCTCGCCCGGCGGGTGGCCGCGGGGCTGTCGGTCGATCCCGAGCAGGCGTTGCGGGTGCACGTGCGGGAGGAGCTGGGTGTGGACCCCGACGACCTGCCCTCGCCGTACGTGGCCGCCGTCTCGTCGTTCTGCGCGTTCGCGACCGGGGCGCTGGTGCCGCTGGTGCCGTTCCTGTTCGGGGCGTCCGGGCTGGTGCTCGCCGTGGTGGTGAGCGTGCTGGCGCTGTTCGGGTTCGGGGCTGCGGTGGCGCTGATGACCGCGCGGCCGTGGTGGCTGGGCGGGCTGCGCCAGCTTGCGCTGGGCGCGGCAGCCGCCGCCGTGACGTTCGGGCTCGGGCACCTGCTGGGCGTCGCCGTCTCATGACGCCCCATGGCCTGTGGGCACCTGCCGGGCCGTCACCGTCTCATGACGCCCCGTGCGTTCATGGGCCGGTGGCGGCGGCCAGCTTGACGCCGAGGGCGATGAGGGCGGCGCCGGTCAGGCCGTCCACTGCCCGGCGTACGGCGGGCCGGGCGAAGACCTTGCGCAGCGTGCCCACCACGTTCGCCACCACCAGGAACCACGCGACCGTCCCCGCCAGCGCGATCACCGACAGCACGAGGGTCTCCCCCACCGTGGCCCTCGTGCTGGTGAACTGCGGCACCAGCGCCACGAAGAACAGCGCCGCCTTCGGGTTGAGCACGTTCGTGAACAGGCCCTCCGCGAACGCCGCCCACACGCTGCGCCGCCCAGGAACGGGCAGGTCCAGCTTGAGCCCGCCGCCCGAGCGCAGGGCGGAGCGCAGCGCCCTGGCCCCCAGGTACAGCAGGTAGGCGGCCCCGACCACCTTCACCACGGTGAACGCCATCGCCGAGAGGGCCAGCAGGGCCGCGATGCCGGTGGCCGCGGCCACCACCCACACGAACACGCCCACGGCGATGCCCGCGGCCGCCGCCATGCCGTGCAAGCGCCCGGAGACGGCGGAGCGGCGTACGACGACCGCGAAGTCGGGACCGGGCGACATCGCCCCGAGTAACACGATTGCGCCGAAACCCGCGATCTGCACCAGAGAGGTCATGCCGCCCACCTTACGAGCACCCGGCCCTCCGGGATCAGGGTGGACCGCTCCCATGTCCAGGTCGGCACGGTGATCATCTCGGCAGGGCGATCGAGGTGGACGGGCGTGTCGAGGAGCGCGGAGCGCGGGGTGAGCGGCAGGCCGCCCTCGGGGATGACGACGGTCTCGAGCGGCGTGCGCAGGGTCGGGCCGTCCGGCTCGTCGAGCTCGCTGCGTACCCAGGTGTCGTCCCCGTCGAAGGCCGTGAACGCCAGCGCGCCGCCGGGGGCCGAACCGGAGTGGCGCAGCGTCCCGGCGGGCAGCCAGCCGTGATGCCCGGCCCGGTAGGTGATGCCGGAGACGCACAGCTCGCCCTCCAGCAGCACGAACTCCTCCCCCGCCAGGTAGTGCCCGTGTTCGGCGCGGGCCCAGCCCGGCGGGAAGCGCACGAGCGAGGCCGAGCCGTCCAGCGGGGCCTGCCGCACCGGAAGGTTGGAGCCGGGCATCAGGAAGTCGCGGAAGGCCAACTCCGCGTCGAGCAGGTCGATCAGCACGTCACCGCCTGCGCCGCCACTTCTTGAAGATGGAGCGGATGGTCAGCGCCACCACGACGAGCACGATCTGCCCGCCGATCACGATGCGGTTGACGTCGACGGCGGGCCGCCACTGGACGTCGCCGTCCTTGATCAGGAACACACCCGCGGGCGTGGCGCTGAGGCCGAAGCCGCCGCCGCTGCCGCTGCCGCTCTCGTCGCCCTTCTCGTCCTTGCCCTGTCCCTGCCCTCCGCCACCGCCGTGGAGGACCCTGGCGACCGGGATGACGATGAGGTCGCCCTGCTGGATCGGCTCGCCGAAGACGCGTCTGACGGTCGCGGTGTCCTGCGCCTGCTCGACCACCTTCATGATGTCCATTCCCCCATCGTTACCACGGATCGCCCGTCTGGCCACCTCAGTCGAACGTGGTGGAGATCTCGTGCCAGCCGCCAGGCGCGATCTTCTCGGCCGGCTCGGGCCCCCAGGACCCCTTCTCGTACGGCAGCGGCGCATCCGGCAGGTCGAGCACCCGCTGGACGATCCGCCACGACTCGTCCACCAGGTCGAACCTGGCGAAACGCCGCGGGTCGCCGCTGATGGCGTCGGTCAGGACGCGCTCGTAGGCTGCCTCCATCGGCCCGAGCACCTTGGTGAAGTCGACGCTGACCGGCACCGGCCTGGTGTGCTGCTTGCCCGGCTCCTTGGCCAGCAGGTCGAAGGTGACCCCGGCGTCCGGCTGGAGCCGGAACCTGATGAGGTTGGGGGTGACGGACGCGTCGCCGCCGCGGAACATCGTCACCGGCGGCCTGCGCAGCTCGGCGACGATCTCCAGGTCGGTGGTCGGCAGCGCCTTGCCCGAGCGGAAGCACCACGGCACGCCGGCCCAGCGCCAGTTGTCGACGTAGGCGCGCAGGGCGACGAACGTCTCGGTCGTGGAGCCGGGGCGCACGCCGTCGGTGTCGAGGTAGCCCGCGTACTGGCCGCGTACGACGTCGGACGGGTCGATGGCCTGGACGGCGCGGAGCACCCGCCACTTCTCGTCGAGCTGGGCGCGGGCGTCGGTGGACGGCGGCGGGTCCATGGCGAGGATGGCGAGCAACTGGAGCAGGTGGTTCTGGACCACGTCGCGGATGGTGCCGTTGGCGTCGTAGAAGGCGCCGCGGTCGCGCACGTCGAAGTCCTCGGCCATGGTGATCTGGACGCTGCGGACGTGGTTGCGGTTCCAGATGGGCTCGAGCAGGGTGTTGGCGAACCTGAAGACCATGAGGTCCTCGACCGGCTCCTTGCCCAGGAAGTGGTCGACGCGCCGCAGGTGGTCCTCGTCGAAGTGCTTCAGCAGCTCGTCGTTGAGCGCGCGGGCGGAGTCGAGGTCGTGGCCGAACGGCTTCTCCACGACGAGCCGGGCGTTCTGGTTGAGCCCCACCCCGGCCAGCCCCTCGGCGACCGCGGCGAACAGCGCCGGCGGGACGGCGAGGTAGTGGACGAGGAAGCCCTTGCCCCCCACCTCCTCGCGCAGCCTGGCGAACGTCTCGGGGTCGCGGTAGTCGCCCGTGACCAGCCGCAGGTTGCCGGCCAGCTTGTCGAAGGCCGCGTCGTGCACGCCGCCGACGGCCTCGCGGGCGTGCTCGCGCAGCCCGTCGAGGTCGAGGTCGGTCTTGGCCACGGCGATGATGGGCAGGTCGAGGCGGCTGTCGGCGGTGAGGCGGTAGAGGGCGGGCAGGATCATCTTGCGCGCGAGGTCGCCGGTGACGCCGAACAGCACCAGCGCCCCTGCCCGCTCCGTGCCATGCGCGCGCGTGTGCCCCATGTCAGACGCGCCTTCCGCGCAGCTCGCGGTATTTCCGGACGAGCCGCTCGGTGGAGGCGTCGGGGAACGTGGTGGGCGCCTCCTCGGAGGTGAGCACGGGCGCCAGGTCGAGCGCCATCTTCTTGCCCAGCTCGACGCCCCACTGGTCGAAGGAGTCGACCCCCCAGATGGTGCCCTCCACGAACACGATGTGCTCGTAGAGCGCGACGAGCTGGCCGAGCGTCGCGGGGGTCAGCTTGGGCGCGAGGATCGTGGAGGTGGGCCGGTTTCCCGGCATCACCTTGTGCGGCACGATGTCGGGCGGGGTGCCTTCGCCGGCGATCTCCTCGGCCGTCTTGCCGAACGCCAGCGCCGAGGTCTGGGCGAGGAGGTTGGCGGTGAGCTGGTCGTGCATGCCCTCGCGGTCCTCGAACGGCTCGGCGAAGCCGATGAAGTCGGCAGGAACGAGCCGGGTGCCCTGGTGGAGGAGCTGGTAGAAGGCGTGCTGCCCGTTGGTGCCCGGCTCGCCCCAGAAGATCTCGCCGGTGGCGGCCGTCACGGGGCTGCCGTCGGCGCGCACGGACTTGCCGTTGGACTCCATGGTGAGCTGCTGCAGGTAGGCGGGGAAGCGGTGCAGCCGCTGGCTGTACGGGAGCACGGCGCGGGTCTCGGCGCCGAAGAAGTCGGTGTACCAGATGCCGAGCATGGCCATCAGCACCGGCATGTTGGCCTCGAACGGCGCGGTGCGGAAGTGCTCGTCGATGGTGTGGAAGCCGGCCAGCATCTCGCGGAAGCGCTCGGGCCCGATCGCGATCATCAGGGACAGGCCGATGGCGCCGTCGTAGGAGTAGCGGCCGCCGACCCAGTCCCAGAAGCCGAACATGTTGTCGGTGTCGATGCCGAACTCGGCGACCTTCGCGGCGTTGGTGGAGACGGCCACGAAGTGCTTGGAGACGGCGTCCTCGCCCAGGGCCTCGACCAGCCAGCGGCGGGCGACCCTGGCGTTGGTGAGCGTCTCGAGCGTGGTGAACGTCTTGGAGCTGACCACGAACAGCGTGGTCGCCGGGTCGAGGCCGGCGAGGTTACCGGTGATGTCCGCGGGGTCGATGTTGGAGACGAACCGGGCCGCGATGCCGGCGTCGGCGTAGTCGCGCAGCGCCTCGTAGGCCATGGCGGGGCCCAGGTCGGAGCCGCCGATGCCGATGTTGACGACGGTCTCGATCGGCTTGCCCGTGGCGCCCTTCCACTCCTTGGACCTGACCCGGTCGGAGAACGCGCTCATCTTGTCGAGCACGGCGTGCACGTCGGCGATCACGTCCTGCCCGTCGACGACCAGCTCGGCGTCGCGGGGCATGCGCAGCGCGGTGTGGAGGACGGCGCGGTCCTCGCTGACGTTGATGTGCTCGCCGCCGAACATGGCGGAGATCCTGTCGCGCAGCCCCGCCCGCTCGGCCAGGGCCACCAGCAGGTCGATCGTCTCGCCGGTCGCGCGGTGCTTGGCGTAGTCGAGGTAGAGGTCGCCGGCGGTCACGGTCATGCGCTCGGCCCGGCCCGGGTCCTCGGCGAACAGCTCGCGCAGATGTCTGCCCGCCAGCTCCTCGTGGTGCTTGCCGAGAGCCCCCCACTCCTGGCTCTGGGTGATGTCGCCGTTCACGCTTCCTCCTCGTGTCGCCAAAACCGGATCATCATTGTCCCTGCCAACCCGTACCCAACGAGGTTGATTCCTCGCACGGCGGAGGGGAGTCTTTAAACGCTCAGTGGGATTCGCGGCCCACGTGGTCGCCGCTGGAGCCGACGAGGAAGTCGAGGTCGGCGCCGCGGTCGGCCTGGGTGACGTGCTCGACGTAGAGGCGCTCCCACCCGCGTACGGGCCTGGCGTGCCCCTGCATGACGGGCTCCCTGGCGGCCAGCTCGGCGTCGGGGATGTCCACGTCGAGCCGCCTGGCGGCCACGTCGAGCACGATGGGGTCGCCGGTGCGCACCTTCGCCAGCGGGCCGCCGGCCGCCGCCTCGGGCGCGGTGTGCAGGACGACCGTGCCGTAGGCGGTGCCGCTCATGCGGGCGTCGCTGATGCGCACCATGTCGCGCACGCCCTTCTCCAGCAGCTTGGCGGGCAGCGGGAGGTTGCCGACCTCGGGCATGCCGGGGTAGCCCTTGGGGCCGCAGCCGCGCAGCACGAGCACCGAGGTCTCGTCGATGTCCAGGTCGGGCGAGTCCAGCCGGGCGTACACGTCCTCGATGCTGTCGAAGACGACGGCCCGGCCGCGGTGCCGCAGCAGCTCGGGCGAGGCGGCGGCGGGCTTGATCACCGCCCCGCCGGGGGCGAGGTTGCCGCGCAGGACGGCGATGCCGGCGTCGGGCAGCAGCGGGGTCGCGCGGCGCCTGATGACGCTCTCGTCCCAGATCTCCGCGCCCGCGAGGTGCTCGACGAGGGGCCGCCCGGTGACGGTGATCGCCTCCGGGTCGAGCAGGTCCTCGACCTCCTTCAGCACGGCCGCGAGGCCGCCCGCCCTGAACAGGTCGTCCATCAGGTGCCGCCCGGCCGGCTGGAGGTCCACGAGCAGCGGCACCCCTGAGCCCGTGCGGTCGAAGTCGTCGAGGGCGAGGTCCACGCCGAGGCGGCCGGCGACGGCCAGCAGGTGGACGACGGCGTTGGTAGAGCCGCCGACGGCGGCCAGGGTCACGATGGCGTTGAGGAACGAGCCCCTGGTCATCACCTGGCTCGGCCTGCGGTCCTCCTTGACCAGGTCCACGGCGAGGCGGCCGGTCTCGTGGGAGCGCTCGAGCAGGCGGCTGTCGGGCGCGGGGGTGCCGGCGGTGCCGGGCAGCGTCATGCCGAGCGCCTCGGCCATGCAGGCCATGGTGGAGGCGGTGCCCATCGTGTTGCAGTGGCCGCGGCTGCGGATCATGGACGACTCGGACTCCAGGAACGCCTCGCGGGAGAGCGTGCCCGCGCGTACCTCCTCACTCAGGCGCCACACGTCGGTGCCGCAGCCGAGCGGCGCGCCCCGGAAGTGGCCGGTCAGCATGGGGCCGCCGGGCATCACGACGGCGGGCAGGTCGACCGAGGAGGCCGCCATGAGCAGCGACGGGATGGTCTTGTCGCAGCCGCCGAGCAGCACCACGCCGTCGATGGGGTTGGCGCGCAGCATCTCCTCGGTGGCCATGGCGGCCAGGTTGCGCCAGAGCATGGCCGTCGGGCGCACGTTGGTCTCACCGAGCGAGACGACCGGCAGGTTGAGCGGGACGCCGCCGGCCTCCCAGACGCCGTGCGCGACGCTCTCGGCCACCTCGTTCAGGTGGGAGTTGCACGGGGTGAGGTCGGAGGCGGTGTTGGCGATGGCGATGTGCGGCTTGCCGCCCTCGAACGCCTCACGGGGCAGGCCGCGCCGCATCCATGCCCGATGGATGTAGGAGTTGCGGTCGTTACCCGAATACCAGAGCGAACTCCTCAGAGCCATATCCGTCACCCTATCGGGCTCACTGGTGATTCAGCACGTCCTGTGGAGGAAGCTCCAGAGGCATGGACCATATCGACGCGTACTGGCGGGCGGCGAACTACCTGTCCGTCGGACAGATCTATCTGCTGGACAATCCGCTGCTCAGCGAGCCGCTGCGGCCCGAGCACGTCAAGCCGCGCCTGCTCGGCCACTGGGGCACGACGCCCGGGCTGAACTTCTGCTTCGCCCACCTCAACCGCGTGATCATGGAGCGGGACCAGGACATGATCTACATCGCCGGTCCCGGGCACGGCGGGCCCGCCGCGGTGGCGCACTCGTGGCTGGAGGGCTCGTACTCGGAGCGCTATCCGGACATCTCGCAGGACGTGGAGGGCATGCGCCGGCTGTTCCGCCAGTTCTCCTTCCCCGGCGGGATCCCGAGCCACGTCGCCCCCGAGACGCCCGGCTCGATCCACGAGGGCGGGGAGCTGGGTTATTCGCTCGCGCACGCGTACGGAGCCGCGTTCGACAACCCGGACCTGGTCGTGGCGTGCGTCATCGGCGACGGCGAGGCCGAGACGGGCCCGCTCGCGGCGAGCTGGCACTCCAACAAGTTCCTCGACCGCGACCGCGACGGCATCGTGCTGCCCATACTCCACCTGAACGGCTACAAGATCGCCAACCCGACCGTGCTCGCCCGCGTCCCCGAGGCGGAGCTGCTCAAGCTCATGGAGGGGTACGGCTA
Source organism: Nonomuraea sp. NPDC049695 (assembly GCF_040674955.1). NCBI lineage: Bacteria > Bacillati > Actinomycetota > Actinomycetes > Streptosporangiales > Streptosporangiaceae > Nonomuraea > Nonomuraea sp. NPDC049695. Next base: position 9,325 of record NZ_JBFANV010000050.1, read on the forward strand.
CCGCCCTCACGTGGTGGGCCCCGACCACGGGGAGATGGCCCGGGCGCTGGACACCGCGTTCGACCAGATGGCCGCCTACAAGCGGGGTGCAGCCGACCGGCTGCCGATGATCGTGCTTCGCACGCCGAAGGGGTGGACGGGGCCGCGGGAGGTGGACGGCAAGCAGGTCGAGGGCACGTGGCGGGCGCACCAGGTGCCGCTGTCCAAGGTCCGCGAGAACCCGGCCCACCTGGCCATGCTCGAGGAGTGGATGCGCTCGTACCGGCCGGAGGAGCTGTTCGACTCCGGCGGCAGGCCCGTGCAGGGGATCCTGGACACCGTGCCGCGCGGCCCGCGCAGGATGAGCGCGAACCCGCACGCCAACGGCGGCGAGCTGCTCGCGCCGCTGCGGCTGCCCGACTTCCGCAGGCTGGCGGTCGAGGTCAAGTCGCCCGCCACGCAGTCGAGCGAGCCGACGCGGGTGCTGGGCGGCTTCCTGCGCGACGTGATCGCCGCGAACCCCCGGACGTTCCGGCTGATGGGCCCCGACGAGACCGAGTCGAACCGGCTGTCGGAGGTGTTCGAGGTCACGGACCGGGCGTGGAACGCCGAGGTCCTGCCGACGGACGAGAACCTGGCCCCCGGCGGGCGCGTGATGGAGGTGCTGAGCGAGCACCTGTGCCAGGGCTGGCTGGAAGGCTATCTGCTGACCGGCCGCCACGGGCTGTTCAACTGCTATGAGGCGTTCATCCACATCATCGATGCCATGTTCAACCAGCACGCCAAATGGCTGGAGTCGTCGCAGAAGATCCCGTGGCGGCGGCCGGTGGCGTCGCTGACGTACCTGCTGTCGTCGCACGTGTGGCGGCAGGACCACAACGGGTTCAGCCATCAGGACCCGGGCTTCCTCGACGTGGTGCTGAACAAGAAGGCGTCGGTGGTGCGGGTCTACCTGCCGCCGGACGCGAACACGCTGCTGTCGGTCGCCGACCACTGCCTGCGCTCGCTCGACTACGTCAACGTGATCGTGGCGGGCAAGCAGCCGGTGCTGGACCTGTTCACGATGGAGGAGGCCGTCGCGCACAACACGCGCGGCCTGGGCATCCTGCCGTGGGCCTCCACCGACGACGGGGCCGCGCCGGACGTGGTGCTGGCCTGCGCGGGCGATGTGCCCACGCTGGAGACGCTGGCCGCCGCCGCGATCCTGCGCGAGCACGTCCCCGACCTGAGGGTACGGGTCATCAACGTCGTGGACCTCATGCGGCTCCAGCCGCCGTCGGAGCATCCGCACGGCATGTCGGACGCCGAGTTCGACACCCTCTTCACCCTCGACAAACCGGTCATCTTCGACTTCCATGGCTATCCCTCGCTCATCCACCAGCTCACCTACCGCCGCCACAACCACGCCAACATCCACGTGCGCGGCTACAAGGAGGAGGGGACCACGACGACGCCCTTCGACATGGCCATGCTCAACGACATCGACCGCTACCACCTGGTCATGGACGTCATCGACCGCGTGCCGGGGCTCGGCTCCACCCAGGCGCATCTGCGCCAGCGCATGAGCGACGCCCGGCTGCGGGCCCGCGCCCACACGCGCGACCACGGCGAGGACACCCCCGAGATCAGGTCGTGGACGTGGCCGGACGCATCCTCGTACTGAACACGGGCTCGTCGTCCATCAAGTACGAGCTCGTGGACGTGCGCACCCGCGAACGCCCGGCCAGGGGGCTGGTCGAGCGCATCGGCGAGGAGCGGGGGCGGCTCACGCACCACGCCGGGGACAAGCCGCCGTACGTGCGCGAGGGCCACTTCCCTGGGCACGGCGAGGGCCTGGACGCGGTCATGGAGGCATTCGGGGCGGCGGGGCCGGAGCTGGACCCCGTCGCGGTCGGGCACCGCGTCGTGCACGGCGGGGCCAGGTTCACCGAGGCGGTGCTCATCGACGACGAGGTGATCGGGGCCATCGAGGAGCTGGCGCCGCTCGCTCCCCTGCACAACCCGGTCAACCTCACCGGCGTCCGGGTGGCGCGCACGGCCTTTCCCGGGGTGCCGCAGGTGGCGGTGTTCGACACCGCGTTCCAGCTCACGCTGCCGGCCGAGGCGTACACGTACGCGGTGCCGCGGGACTGGCGCGAGCGGCTCGGCGTGCGGCGCTTCGGCTTCCACGGCACCTCCTGCGCGTACGTCTCCCGCCGCGCCGCCGCCTTCCTCGGCCGCGACCCGGCAGGGCTGAACCTGATCGTGCTGCACCTGGGCAACGGCGCCAGCGCCACCGCGATCTCCGGCGGGCGCAGCGTCGACACCTCGATGGGCATGACGCCCCTGGAGGGGCTGGTCATGGGCACGCGTTCGGGCGACGTGGACCCCGCGCTCGGGGGCTACCTGGCGCGGGTGGACGGGATGGACGCGCGGCGGGCGGAGAGCGCGCTCGACCGCCACGGCGGCCTGCTGGCCCTTGCCGGGACGGGTGACATGCGTGAGGTGCGCGCCCGCGACGACGCCGAGGCCCGGCTGGCCCTCGCGGTCTACACGCGCCGCATCCGCAAGTACGTCGGGGCGTACTACGCGCTGCTCGGGCGGGTGGACGCGATCGTGTTCACCGGCGGGATCGGCGAGCACGACGCCGCCACGCGCGCCGAGTCCCTGAGCGGCCTCGAACGCCTCGGCATCGCCGTGGACCCGGCGCTCAACCTGGCCGCGTCGTCCGGCGAGCGGGCGGTGTCGCCGCCGGACGCGGAGGTGGCCGTGCTGGTCATCCCCACGGACGAGGAGTGGGAGATCGCCCGCCAGACCCTCGCCCTGCTCGGGTCATGACGTGCCGCCTCCGTGGTGGCGGGCGGTCCCGGTCATGACAGGGCGGCCCCAGTCATGACAGGGCGGCCCCAGTCGTGACAGGGCGGCCCCCGTCAGGCCGGGGCGGTCCCGGTCAGGCCGAGCTCGCCCGGTCCTGAGGTTGCCCGTGAGACGGCGGGCACCCAGAACTCCACGGTCGTGCCCTCGCCGGGCGTGCCGCGGATGTCCCACCACCCGCCCGCCGTCTCCGCCCGTTCGCGCATCTCCATCAGCCCGAAGTGCCCGTCCCGGCTCTCCCGGTTCGCGAGCCCGGTCCCGTCGTCGCGCACGCGCACGTGGATGCCGCCGTCGAGCGAGGCCAGCCGCACGCTGACGGTGTTCGCCCCGGCGTGCTTGCGCACGTTCGTCAGTGCCTCCTGGCAGATGCGGAACAGGGTGATCGCGGCCTCAGGGGGCGGTTCGCCGTCCAGGTCGAGCACCAGCTCGTACGCCATGCCCGCCATCTCCCGCTCCAGGTACGCGGCCAGCCCCTCCGCCAGGCCGTCGCCCGGCGGCCGTAAGCGGAAGGCCAGGTCGCGCAGGCGATCCACGGCGGACTCGACGGCGTCGTCCAGCGGGGCGATGGCGGCGGCGTACTCCGCGGGCAGCCGCTCCCCCAGGGCCCGCAGCCGCATCCCGACCGCCACCATGGACTGGATGGTGTCGTCGTGCACGTCGGAGGCGATGCGGCGACGCTCCCGCTCCTGGGCCTGGACGAGATGGGTGAGCAGCAGGCCGCGCTCGTCCAGCGCCCTGGCCATGCTGCGCCGCTCGGTCAGGTCGCGCGTCACCTTGCCGAACCCGCGCAGGTCGCCGCGCTCGTCGAACAGGGCGGTGATGACCACGCTCGCCCAGAACCGCGTGCCGTCCTTGCGTACCCGCCACCCCTCCTCCTCCCACCGGCCGTCGGCGGCGGCCGCCTCCAGCTCCATGGGAGGCTTGCCGGCCGCGACGTCCTCGGGCGGGTAGAACACGGAGAAGTGGGTGCCGATGATCTCCTCGGCGGTGTACCCCTTGATGCGCTGAGCTCCGGAGTTCCAGCTCACGATCCTGCCGCGCGGGTCCAGCATGAAAATGGCGTAATCGCGGATGCTCTGCACGAGCAATCTCAAATCTTCTTGCGGGAGGTCATCCACGGCCATACTGCAGCTTTTCATGACACAGCGTAAGGACCCAAACTCAGGTCCCTCATATGCTCAGAATTCCAGCCGACTGCCCTGAATCGGAGCAAGGCGGGGCTCCAGCTCGCACCACACCACTTTGCCGCCGTCGCGGGGCGAGATCCCCCAGCCGGTGGAGAGCAGACCGACGACGTGCAGCCCCCAGCCGTCCGCCGGACCGGGCTCGCGCGGCTCGGGCAGCCGCTCGCCGTCGTCGCCCACCTCGATGCGCACCCGCGACGCGTCGCCCGTCATCCGGAGGGACGGCGGGCCGTCGCCGTGCACGAGCGCGTTCGTCACGAGCTCGGACACCACCAGCAGGACATCCTCGCGATGGCCCTGGTAGCCGAACTCGGCCAGGGCCTGTCGGGCGATCCGGCGCGCCGCCGTGATGCTGCCCATCTCCTTCGGCAGGGGCGTGTCCACCTGGTACGACCCCACCTCCTCGCTGCCCACCCCTCTACTCTCGGGGAACGCGGCACTCGATCACGAGACGCAAGCGCTCCATAACGCCTGATGCACCTGGGGACGGGACATGGTGCAGATGCATCAGTCGAGCAGCCCGTCCCTGCGGGCGATCGCCACCGCTTCCAGCTTGGAGCCGGCCCCGAGCTTCTCCAGGACGTGCTGTACGTGGTTGCGTGCCGTGTTGCGGGCCACGCCGAGGCGTTCGCTGATCTCGGCCGTGCCGGCGCCCTCGGCCAGGAGCAGCAGCGTCTCCCGCTCGCGAGCCGTCAACGCGGATCCCAGCAGTCCCGCCCGCCCGGTCAGCCGGTCGAGCATCCCCGGCAGCAGCCCGGGCGCGAGCACCACCCCGCCGGACGCCACCTCCCGTACGGCAGACTCCAGCTCTCCCAGCCGGGACGACTTCACCATCAGCCCGGCGCCCCCGGCCGACACCACCCTGGCCGCCACGGAGGCGGTCGCCTCGCCGGTCAGCACCAGCACCCGCGCTTTGGGCGCCGCAGCGGAGAGTCGTTCGATGGCCGTGATCCCGTCGCCGTCGGGCAGGCGGCGGTCGAGCACGACGACGTCGGGCTGGAACCTCCGGGTCTCAGCCACGGCTCCGGCGATGGTCCCGGTCTGGGCCACCACCTCGAAGTCGGGCGCCTTGCCTAACGCCAGCCCGATCGCCTCGGCGACCATGGCATGGTCCTCGACGAGAATCACCCGGATCGTGGGGGGAGTCGCCATCCTTCGTCGTGCCTCTGTCCGTGGGGGTCCTGCTCCCGCTCGGGCCGCCTCGGGAACGGCCTGCGCCACGAGAAGTCTGCCACGATCCACCGCCCGCCCGCACGACCCCCATGGCGCACCTGCTCGTGGCGCGGCGTCCTCCTGGCCCGGCCGTCTACTTCCTGGATATCGGGTGCCCCTTGAACATCGGGTGCTTGGTCTCCCAGTATCGCCAGCCCTCCACCCGGGCCGGCACGTTGGCGATTCCGCTGGCGACCTTGAACTCGCGGCACGTCCCGATCTGCGACCACGCCGACCAGCCGATGCGGTAACCGAAGACCCGATACCACATATTGCCGTACATTCCCTTGGTGATCTCCCGCGTATATTCGTGGCCGGTGAAGACCATGTGCCGCTCTTCGAGGTGCGGGAGTCCCATCAGGCGGAATTGGCGTACCAGGTCCTTCGTGGTGAACTTCTCGGTGACCGACCATTGCCTCTCTTGCTCGGTCTCCAGGAACGCGCGGATTTCGTGCTCCCTCGTCACCGTCACCGTCATCGTGCCTCCGGGGCCGTCGATGAAGCGGGTGCGGGGCAGGAAGAAGTTCCGCGGCGAGAGGCGGTGGACCTTGAAGAACAGATGCGGGTCGCACCTGCCGCGGCCGAGGACGTCGTGGGGGAAGAGACGGGCGTCGGTCGCGGTGGTCGTGGCCGTGGCCGTCTCGGTGGCCGTCTCCGTCACCGTCGGAGTCGGGGTCGGGGTCGGAGTCGGGGTCGGAGTCGGGGTCGGAGTCGGGGTCGGGGTCGGGGTCGGTGTCGGGGTCGGTGTCGGAGTGGGGCTCGGGGTCGGCGTCGGGGTCCGGTTCGGCCTCGGGGTCGGGGTCGCGACACCGATGCGGATGTCGATGCCGCCGTCCGCGTCCGCCGCCGGGGTCGAGGTCGCGAGCAGAGCCATCGAAAGGGAGCCGCATATCGCCCTCTTCATCGCGTGACGTGCCGTAAGCCGGGCAGGCGTGGCTGTGGCTTTTGTCCGGAGATTGGGCGTGAACATGTACCGTTCCTTTCGGAATGTGTCGCAAATTGACCCGCGAGCCGGAATGCGGCCCATAAAGCCGCCGAGCGGCCCGAACAAGATCGGTACGATGTTTGCAGTTGCCATCGGCCATGCCGCCGCGCCACGCCGGAGGCGAATTCCCCGTGCCTGGAAAGAGCCGGTGAAGAAGTGTCATCATCGGGTCGCGTCTTTGACAAAGAGGCGCCATGGCCACCCGGCGCCGCGACGGCCGGCCGCCTGGCGCGCGACGCCCTTCGGACCTCGGCGGAGTTCGGCCGCGCGTGAAATCTGAGACTTCCTCGCTGATTTTCGAGGAGAATATCGGTTGTGTCCTCCGCGTCGTCAGTGCTGCGTCTTGCGCGGGCCGTCGTTTTCGCGACGGTCTGCGGTGCCGTGTCGGCGGGCGGGCACGCGCTGGCGGGCGGCGGGGCCGTGCCGTTCGAGGTCTACCTGGCCGGGGTGCTGGCGGCGCTCGGGCTGGCGTACCTGATCGACGGGCGCGAGCGCGGGCCGGCGGCCGTGCTGGCCGCGACCGTCGGCACGCAGACGCTGCTGCACCAGCTCTTCGAGCGGCTCGCGCCGGCCACGGGGGCGGGCGCGGCACACGGGCATCCCGCGCCGGGCATGGCCCTGGTGCACCTCACGGTGGCGGCGCTGACGGCGTGGTGGCTGCACCGCGGCGAGCGCGCGCTGTGGCTCATGATCCGCCTCTACGCCGGGCCACCGCCGCTCATCCGGCTGCTGACCGCCGCCCCGGCCGAGCCCCCCACCCCCTCGTGGCGGCCGGTCACCTCCGATCTCCCCGTGTACGCCGGCAGGACCGTCTCCGGCGCGATCCACAGGCGAGGCCCGCCCTGCGGGCCAGGGCACGTGGGCTGACGTCCATGCCCCTCGGCTCGCCCCCATGTGGGCGTACCCTTGCCCATGTCCGGACGGCGCCCGCCGGCCAACAGCGCGCGCGGCCCGGAAGATCGTTCTGGAGACCCATCATGGCATTCCTGCCACGTCATATCCTCGGGGCGGCACTCGCGGGTGCCCTCGCCCTCATGTTCACCGCCTCTCCGGCGCTCGCCCACGACTCGCTCAAGAGCAGCTCGCCCGCCAAGGGCGCGCAGGTCGACTCGGTCAAGGAGATCGAGCTCGAATACAGCGCCGGCGTCAAGTTCCCGTTCGTCGTGCTGCACGACGCCGCCGGCAAGGCGGTCCCGCTCGGCGAGCCGCGGCTCGCCGGTCCCAAGGTGCTCACCGACGTGTCCCAGCCGCTCGCCCCGGGCGCGTACGTCATCGCCTGGCGGGTCGTTTCGACCGACGGGCATCCCATTGAGGGCGAAATCCCCTTCAGCGTGAAAGGATCAGCTTCTTCATCGGCCTCGTCCTCGCCCACCGGCGGGCAACCGACGACGAACCCGCCGCCCCAGGCCGCAGCGAGTGCTGCGGCCGGTGAGCAGTCCGCGGCGTCGGCGGGCATTCCCGGATGGATCTGGGGCGGGCTGGCGGTGCTTGTCGTGCTGGGTGCGTTCGTCCTGATCCGGACCGCGCGCCGCGGCCCAGATCGGGAGGAAGTGGATGCTGATTGAGGAAGCCAGACAGATCGCTCGGCAGTGGGTGCAGGAAGAGGGCGCCGCGCTGCCGGGCTTCGACGGTGCGTTCCTGACCGGGTCGGCCCTGTGGGCCGGCCCTGCCGAGGAGCTGGCCCCGACCTCCGACGTGGACGTCATCGTGGTCACGAGCCGGCCCGCCCACCTCGGGAAGTTCGCCTACAAGGGGATCCTGCTCGAGGTCTCCTCCGTTCCCGCGCTCGGCTCCGCCCACGACGTGCTGAGCGACTACCACCTGGCCGGCAGCTTCCACCTCCCGTGCGTGCTGGCCGACCCGTCGGGACGGCTGAGCGAGCTCCAGCGGGTGGTCTCGCGCGACTTCGCCCAGCGGCCGTGGATCCTGGCCCGCTGCACCAACGCCATGGACCGGGTGCGCGGGTTCATCAACGGCATCGACGAGCGCGCGTCCCTGCCCGACCAGGTCAACTCGTGGCTGTTCGGCACCGGGGTGACCACGCATGTGCTGCTGGTGGCGGCCCTGCGCAACCCCACGATCCGCCGCCGGTACGTCGACGTCCGCGACCTGCTCGCCGAGCACGGGCGGCTGCACTTCCACGAGAGCCTGCTCGGCCTGCTCGGCTGCGCCGACCTCAGCGCGGAGCGGGTCGGGCGGCATCTGACCGCGCTGGAGAAGGTGTTCGACGCGACGGCCACCCTGCGGGCGCCCTCGTACCGGTTCGACTCCGACATCTCCCCGGCGGCGCGGCCCGTCGCCATCGACGGCACCCGTGACCTGATCCGGCGCGGGCTGCATCGGGAGGCGGTCTTCTGGCTGGTGGCCACCTACTCGCGCTGCCTGTCGAAGCGGTCGGCGGCCGGCGGGTCCGGCTACGAGGACGGCTTCCGCGAGCTGCTGGCCGACCTGGGGGCCGAGACGCGCAAGGACCGCCGCCGCCGGGGAGACCTCGTCCTGGCGGCGCTGCCGGGAGTGTGGCAGACCGCGATGGCCCTGTGCTGACGTGGAGGGGCGTCAGTCCCGTACGTCCAGCCCCAGGGCCGTGGCCACGACCGTCGCCTGGAACGGGTCGATGATCGCGCCCTTGAGCGTGACGGTGTGCGGGTCGAGCGTGCTCAGGTCGCTGCCGCGCAGGTCGCACCGCGTCAGGTCGGCGCCGCGCAGGGAGACCCCGGACAGATCGGCCCGGCGCAGCTCGGCGCGCTCCAGCCGGGCTCCCGCCAGGTCGGCCTCCCGCAGCCGGGTGCCGCGGAAGACGCTCCCCCGCAGATCGGCGTCGATCAGGCTGACGTAGGACCAGTCGCCGCCCTCGACCTTGAGCAGCCCGTACGTGCAGCCGTCGAACACGCTGCCCGTCAGCTTGCACCCGTCGAACGTGGCGTCGAAGAAGGAGCACCGCGTGAACGTGCAGTTGAGGAAGCGGGCGTCGTCGTGCGCCGACACGTTGAAGCGCACGTTGCTGAAGTGGCACTCCTCGAAGGAGGAGCCGTGGTCGATGAGCTCGGTCATGTCCACGTCCTGGAACAGCACCCGGCGGTAGCTCTCGCCGGAGATCTCGAGGCTGTCCCAGTCGGTGGACCAGATCGTCTTCTCAGTGGGCAGGGCCATGCGAACAAACTAGCGGATCAGGCCCGTTTGGCGATGGCGGTGATCAGGGGTTGCACCAGCTTGGCCGCCAGCGGGCCGAAGGCCGCCAGGATGAGGACGTACGCCGCCGCCAGCGCTCCGAGGTCGGGGTGCGCGCCCGCGCCCACCGCGAGGCCCGCGATCACGATGTTGAACTCTCCGCGCGGGATGAGCGCGATGCCCGCCCGGGCCTGGCCGGCCTTGCCGATGCCCGCCCTCCTGGCCGCGTACGCGCCGGTCAGCAGCTTGGTGACCATGCTGATCAGGGCGAGCAGCGCGGCCAGCCCCGCCACCGGCAGGATCTTCGCGGGGTCGGTCTGGAAGCCGAAGAACACGAAGAACACCGCCGCGAACAGGTCGCGCAGGGGCGCGAGCAGCGCGTGCGCGTCCTCGGCGAGCTGGCCGGACAGCGCGATCCCGACCAGGAACGCGCCCACCGCCGCCGACACCTGCAGCTGCTGGGCGAGCCCGGCCACGAGCAGGGCCAGCCCGACCACCTTGAGCAGCAGCACCTCGGAGTTCGGGCTGGACACGAACGCCTCGATGAACCGCCCGAACTTCAGGGCCACGACCAGCACCACGCTCACGGTCAGCAGCGCGATACCCACTGAGACGGCCCCGCTGACCAGGCTCAGCCCGGCCAGCATGGTCGTCAGGACCGGCAGGTAGACGGCCATCGTCAGATCTTCGAACACCAGCAGCGACAGCACCGTCGGCGTCTCACGGTTACCGAGCCACCCGAGGTCGGACAGGACCTTGGCGGTGATCCCGGAGGAGGTGGCGTAGGTGACGCCCGCCATGGCCACGGCCGCCACCGGACCCCAGCCGAGCAGTAACGCGCAGACAGCGCCCGGGGCGGCGTTGAGCACCAGGTCGACGATGCCCGCGCGGGCGTTGCCCGTCAGGCTGGTCACCAGCTCGTCGGCGTTGTACTCCAGACCGAGCGTCAGCAGCAGCAGGACGACGCCCAGCTCCGCGCCGACGGAGATGAACTCCTGGCTGGTCGCCAGCGGCACCAGCCCGCCGGTCCCGAAGGCCAGGCCGGCGATCAGATAGAGCGGGATGGGAGAGATGCCGACGCGCAGCGCGAGCGCTCCCAGAACTCCCAGGCCAAGCAGTACAGCACCGAACTCGAGAAAGAGAACCGCGGTTTCGTGCACCCGCGGCTCTACCCGTCCGCCAGGATGCCGGCCACCTCGGCGGTGCTGTCCTCGCTGCCGACGACGACCACGACGTCGGCCGCTCTGAGCACGAACTCGGGTCCGGGGCTGGCGAACACCTGCCCCGCGCGCACGATCGCGACGATGGAGGCGCTGGTACGGGTCCGCACGCGCGCGTCGCCCATGGGGCGCCCGGCGTAGGGCGAGCCGTCGGGGATGGGCAGCTGCACGCTGACCAGGCCCTCGACCTCCCGGTGCAGCTGGTTGAGCCGCTGCACGATGCGGGGGGCGCCGAGCAGCTCGGCCAGGGCGTCGGCCTCCTCGTCGTTGAGCTTGACCACGTGGCACACGGCGTCGGGATCGTCCTGGTCGTAGATCACCAGGTCCCGGCGGCCGGTGCGGTGGGACACGACACCGACCCGCTGGCCTTTACGGGTGGTGAAATCGTGACGTAGCCCGATTCCCGGCAGCGCTGTTTGCTCGACCTCCACCTATCCCACCCGTCTAGATCTGCCTAATTCCTCGTAAACCCTATCCAACTTGTACTCATGGCCTCACGCCGTGAGGCGGCTCGGTCGCCGGCGAGCGGTCGCGGAGCGGACGGCCCACCTCGTGCAGGTGGCGCATGGCCTGCGCCCAGGACTCGACCAGGCCGCACTCGACGTAGTCGACGCCGATCGACTCGCAGTACTCGCGGACGATGGGCTGCGCCTTGCGCAGGTTCGCCGTGGGCATGCTGGGGAACAGGTGGTGCTCGATCTGGTAGTTGAGGCCGCCCAGCGCTGTGTTGACCAGGCGCCCGCCGCGCACGTTCCTGGAGGTCAGCACCTGGCGGCGGAGGAAGTCCAGCTCGTCCTCCGCGGTGAGCACGGGCATGCCCTTGTGGTTGGGCGCGAACGTGCAGCCCAGGTAGACGCCGTAGCACGCCTGGTGCACGACCAGGAACACCAGCGCCTTGCCGGGGGACAGCACCAGGAACACCGCGCCCAGGTACGCCAGCACGTGCGCGGTCAGCAGCAGCCCCTCGACCTTCCTGCTCTTGAGCGACGGGCGGCGCAGCGCGCGGAAGCTCGACACCTTGAGGTTGATCCCTTCAAGGGTGAGCAGCGGGAAGAACAGGAACGCCTGCCGGGGCCCGATGAACCGGGCGATTCCCTGCGCCGCCTCGGCCTGCCGCTCCGACCAGACCAGGAAGTCGGGCGTGACGTCGGGGTCGTGCTCCTCGTGGTTGGGGTTGGCGTGGTGGCGCGTGTGCTTGTCCATCCACCAGCCGTAGCTGAGCCCGATGGCCAGGTTGCCCACCAGCAGCCCGGCCATCCTGGAGGTGCGCCGCGACCGGGAGATCTGCCCGTGCGCCAGATCATGGGCGAGCAGCGTGACCTGGGCGAACGCCACGGCGAGCAGCACCGCCACGAGCACTTGCCACCAGGAGTCGCCGACTGCGGTGAACAGCGCCCAGCTACCGGCGAAAAGACCCCCGACAAGGCTCATCCTGGCCGTGTAGTAGCCTGGCCGCTTGTCGAGCAGCCCCACCTCGGCTATGCGGCGCGACAGCTTGGCGAAGTCACTGCCCCGCTCACCCGGTGCCCGGCCACGGGGAGTTTCGACCACAGTCACAGTTTGGCTCCGATGCTGGTGAGTTCGAACGCGAATACCCATCAGCATCGCTTGCGGCGGAGTCTATGCGAACTCCCGCAGTCACCCATTCCTGTGGTAGGGCTGGCCCTACCACAGGAATGCCCCCGCCGCCGGCTCAGATCGGCTGCAGGGCGGGGGTTTCCACCGGTCCCGGTGCCGGCAGGGCTGCCTCACCGAAGACGTGCAGGTCCCGGCTGAAGGCCGCGAGATAGGCGTCCCGGTCGGGGAAGGTGGCGACCAGGGCGTCGCCGTAGTCGATGAGCTGCGCGTGGGCGTGTTTGCGGGGCTCGTAGTGGGCGGACAGCAGCCGGTCGAGCAGTTCCGCGTCACCGCCGGCGGCGCAGATGACGTCGGCCAGGATCTCCGCGTCGTGGAGGGTGTAGCTCATGCCCATCCCGGTCATGGGGTGGCAGGCGAACGCGGCCGAGCCCAGCAGCGCCGCGTTGCCCTTGTGGTACGCCCCCAGCCGCAGCGTGGAGACCTTGATCCGCTGCCAGGTCGCGGGCAGGAGCGAGTCGAAGGCGTCCGAGCTTTCGGTGACGAACTTCTTCAGCTCGTCGGTCAGCGCGGGGATGCCGTCCTGGAAGATCGCCTCTTCGTCCTCCGGGGGGAGGCCGACGAACACCCTGGCCTGGTCCCTGTTGAGCGGATAGAGGTAGGCGAACCAGCCTTCCGAGCTGAAGTACAGCCGGTTGAGCCGGGCGATGCTGGCGGTCAGCGGCACGGTGGCCACCCGCATCAGCAGCCGCTCGTACGGCATCGTGCGCGGCTCGATGTCGAGCGCCTGGCGTACGGCGGATCTGGTGCCGTCGGCGCCGATCACGACGCCGGGCCGCAGCCGCCGCCCGTTCGACAGCGCCAGCTCCTCGACGCGGCCCTCGTCCATCGTGATGTCGTCGATGCTGGCGTCGAACCAGAAGTCGACGCCCTCCATGGCGCAGCACGTGTAGATGAGTTCGACGAGCTCCCGGTAGGGACGGATGAGGAAACCGTCCGGGTAGTGGCACTCCTGGATGGGGTCGCCGTCGTGGTAGTAGCGGACGACGTCGCGCCTGAGGCCATGGCGTCCGGCGAGGTCGGCCAGCCCGTGCCGGGCGAGCACCTGCAGTCCTGGGGGCTTGAGGAAGTCGGCGCCCGCGCTGGGGACGGAGGGTCCCTGCTCGATGACGACGACGCGCTGGCCGCGGCGGCTCAGCATGAGGGCGAGGAAGCAGCCGCCGAGACCGGCGCCGACTATGGCTACGTCGCACGATGTGGTTGCCATGACGAGAGCCCTTTCGAATGGTTGAACTAGTTCGTGTGCCCGCGGGTGGAGGCGAGCGGGCCCGGCTCGGCCGCCCGCTGCCGCGGAACACTCTCCGCAGCGGTGTCCATGGGGGGTGTGCGGGTCTCGACAGGCAGCAGCGCGTCGGCCTCCGCCGCCACGGTGGCGAGGGTCATGCGCAACTCCAGCAGCAGCCGGCGCGGCACTTTGATCATGACGTCGCCAGGGTCGGTCCGCAGCCGGGTGATCTTGGTGAGGGCCAGCGCGCCGATCAGCACCGAGATGCCGACGCACATGGCGAGCGCGCCCGCCAGTCCGGCGAAGGGGCCGGTCATGAACGGGTGGTCGATGACGACCGACACGACGGCGACGCCCACGGCACCGCCGACCATGCGTGCCATGGTGGCCGCGCCGACGGCGGAGGCGTACTGGTGGGGGCGGGCCGCCAGGGTGGTGGCGACGGAGGTGCCGGGCGCGAGCGCGCCGACGCCCATGCCGACCACGACGCTGGCGATCAGGCCCCACACGGTGGGCCCGGCCTGGGTCAGCACGAGCACGCAGGCGCCGCCGCAGAGCAGCGAGCCGGCGTAGATCAGGCCGTACGCGCCGACGCGCTTGACGAGGCGTCCGGCCAGGAAGCTCGTCACGACGACGGCCACCGAGGTGGGCGTCAGCCACATGGCCACTTCCAGCATGGGGTAGCCCAGGTGGAGCAGGTACAGCGGCTGCACGGTCAGCAGCCCGTACGACAGGGCGCCGAACCCCCAGGTCGCCAGCCAGCCCCAGACGAACCTGGGACGCCGCCACAGGGCCAGGTCGATCGCCGGCAGGCGGTGGTGCTTGGCCTGCGCGAGCGCGCCGCCCAGCAGGGCCAGCGCGGCCAGCGCCAGCCACAGCACGTCCATGCCCCAGGCCATGGCCTTGGAGATGGCCAGCACGATGACCGCGATGCCCGCGGCGAGCAGCCACGCGCCCAGCATGTCCGGCAGGCCCTTGGCCCCGGCGCGCTTACCCGGCGGAAGCCCGACGCAGGCGATCAGGAGCGCGACGCCGATCACGACGTCGGGGATGAACAGCGATCGCCAGCCGACGGTGGCGGCCAGCCAGCCGCCGCCCGCCTGCATGAGCAGGCAGCCCAGCCCGGAGGCCGAGCTCCACAGCGCGATCGCGCCGCGCCGCTGCGACTCCGGCAGCTCACCGAGCAGCAGCCCGAGGCTGGCCGGGATCATCGCCGCGGCGCCGGCGCCCTGGACGGCCCGCGCCGCCAGGACGTACGACCAGGAGTCCACCAGGACGGTGGCGATCCCGCCCAGCACGAACACCACGAGGCCGACGACCAGCACCCGTCGCCGGCCGGCCAGGTCCGCCCAGCGGCCCGCGGTGGCGAGCAGCGCCGCGATCGGGATGAACGCCGCGCTGGTCAGCCAGACCAGGTCGCCCAGCGGCATGCCGGCGCCGGCGGGTGTGTACCGCAGCACTCCGACTGCCAGGGTGGTGGCCGTGGTGTCGGCCATCACCGTCAACATGACACCCGCGCCGACCAGCCGCAGCATCACGGCGTGACGGCGGTCAACGGTGCTCGTCCCCCGCGCTGGTGACGGACGCACGTGGTCACCTCCAAGCTATGTAGGGTCTCCGCCGACCGGCACTCTCCGGCTGTGCGACCGGCGGAGCTATGACAGGTCTTTCAGGCCCAGTAATCAGGCCCAGTAATCAGGCCCAGTAGTCAGGCGCCGTAACGGCCGGGAGAGAGCAGGCCGTCCGGGTCGAGAGCGGTCTTGAGCCGGTGCAGCATGCCGAGGCCGGCGGTGCTGGTCTCCGACCACACGTCGGCCGCGGCGTGGTCGATGTCGGAGCGGTAGATGGCGCATCCGTTGCCGCGCAGCAGGCAGTTGCCGTCGTTGCGGAGCTGGTGGGCGCGGTAGGGGGCGTCCGGCGCGTTCCGGTCGAAGAAGATCTGGATGACGCCGTTGGCCATGTGCTTGCTGACGAGGTTCCACTCGACCATGAGGGCGGTGCTGTGCGCGTCCACGGCCGTCTGGAGGGCGGCCATGAGGTGGTCGGTCCTTCGCGCGTGCATGGGCATGAGCGGCAGCAGCGCCAGGAAGCCCATGTCGCCGTCGTCGATCTGGTCGCAGGAGGTGACGCCGAGCGCGTTGCGCACGCCCTGGCAGGTGGGGATGCCCTGCGCCATGAGCGCCCTCGGGTAGAGCGGGTCGTCGGCGGCCACCTCGGCCGCGTCCACCACGCGCAGCGCCTCGGCGCCCTCGACCTCGATGAGCGCCTTGCGGAGCAGTTCCTCGGCCAGCTCCACGGTGGCGTCGCTCCCCATGAGCGGCCCCATGATGGTGAACAGGCTCGGGTCGACCCCCTTGGGCAGCGTCCAGTCGCCACCGGCGGGCGTGAGCGACAGCTCGCGCACGCGCATGAGCCCGTCGGCGGGGTTGCCGCGGCGCAGGAAGCCGGTCATCGCGCCGACCGCCGTCCCGACCTGGTCGCGCGGGAAGCGGCCGTGCACGAAGGCGATGGTCTGCGGGCGCGGCACCAGGGCGACGGCCATGGCGGTGACGATGCCCAGGTTGTGCTGGACGAACGCGGGCGTCAGGTCGGGCCCGGCGACCCGGCCGTGGTAGCGCCCGGCCGGGTCGAGCCCGCCGGTGGTGACCACGCTGCCGTCGGCGAGCACGGCCTCGATCCCGGCCGTGTCGTGGACACGCGAGCGGATGCAGCCGTCGCCGCGGTCGAGCGCGTTGCCGACGACGGAGGTGTCGGCGCAGGAGGCGGTGACGTTCAGCATCCATGGGGTGTCACGCAGCACCTCGGCGAGCTGCGCCTGGGTGACTCCCGGCTCGATGACCGCGTAGCCGGCCTCGAGGTCCAGGCTGCGGATGCGGTTCATGCCGCTCAGATTGACGACCACGTTGTCGTCGGTGACCGGCATGGCCGAGCCCATGCCCCAGTTCCTGCCGGTGCTGATCGGGTAGAGGCGGCGCCCGGACGCCGTGGCCTGCCGTACGAGCGCGCGTACCTCGTCGAGGTTGCGCGGCGTGTCGATGCCCGCGACGGCCCGCGGGTGGTGCCCCCCGACGTCGTGCGACCTCAGCTCCAGTCGCTCTAATTCCTGCATGACTCTCCTCTTTCGGCTCACGCGGTGTGCTGGAGCAGGTCGTCGATGGAACCGATGGCCTGGTTGGACATCTCCCTGATGCCGAGCAGCCGCTGCTCGACGAACACGTCGGGCTCATCAGTGGCGTCGGGCATGTCGAGGGTTCCGCGCGGCGCCGCCTGCACGGGGACCTCGTGCAGGCCGTAGGGGTGCCGTCGGGCTCTGGCTGTGTCGGTGTCTCGGGTGTCACGCCTGGTTCTTGCGGGCAGGTGCGGGGGGGTTCGCATGGCGGGGGCTCTCCTACCGGACTCGGACGGGGTTTTCCGGGCGACCGCTCGCCGTTGAGCGGATCTGGTTCAGCGCGCGCCCTCCGTGTGGTCGAGGTGCTCGACCAGTGGAGTGACGGCCGCGGGGGTGGCCCGCGGCACGCCGTGGTTGATGACGCTCGCGGCGATGCGGCGCTCCGCCAGCCCCATGTGGGGACGGCCGGCGGGGCCACCGGAGCTCGGCCGGGCGCCGGCCGAGCCACGGATCATGGAGCTGGCATGCACCCATCGGCGGGACTCTGCCAGCACGTCCCGCTGCGCGCGGGACAGGTCTGAGTGCCGGGCGTACTGCTCGCACACGGCCCCCGCCAGCACCCGTGCCATGACGAGGTGCTCCTCGCAGGCGGCCGCGACCTTCGACTCCAGGCCGATGACCTGGGCGAGGAGCAGCTGCAGGTGGGGCAGGCCCGAGCTGCGCTCGAACCCGTCGAGCTCGGCCAGCCGCTCGGGCCAGCGCAGCCGCCGCTCGATCGAGGCGCGCACGGCCGCCACGACCTGCATGGCGGGCTGGTCCGGGGACTGGCCGTCGAGCTGCACGGCCCGCTGCGCGGTCGCTTCGAAGTCGGTCAGCCTGCGCAGCCCGCTCTGGAGCAGGCGTACGCGGTTGTGCAGGCAGGCGGCGCTCCATCCGAGGACCAGCAGGCGGTCCGCGTCGGCCTCGCAGTGCCAGCCGACCAGGGCCACCTCGCGGGCCATGCGGTGGTGGAGCACCCAGGACTCCTGCGCGCCCACCGGCACCGGGGTGTCGATCCATACCTGCAGGCCGCCCGGTGGCACCTCATCGACGCCGACGTCCATGCCGTCGGGCGCGACCCGGGCGCAGATCCGCTGGACCACCCGCTGCTGGGCGGCTGTCTCCGGCGCCAGGGGCACCGGGCCCGGCAGCACTCGCTCTGGGGCCACTCTCGCCCTCGGCTCGATGCTCATCTGGGGCCACCTCCTGACCCGCGGCCTTCGGCGGGTCTACGTAAATTGACACTTAATAGTGCCGTCCCGATAGTCGTCACAGGGCGGTTTTCTGTCAACTGGTACTTAACCAAGACGGCATGGGTCCCCGGGCGGCCGCGGGCAGGGCCTGGTGGACCAGCGACTTCCCGCCGATGAATACCGAGTTACGGAGCGTCGATCATCTAGAGTCCCGTTAGCGCCTCAAGACGGGGGAGGAACGGGACCGTGCCAATGGCAAGATCCATGGTCGTGGCCCTGTCGGTGGCCGCGACGACGCCCACGTGGCCGGGCGTGGCGCGGACCGAGGCCGGTTACTGCCGGCTACCGGATCACTCCGCCACGAGTGGGGCTAACCCGATAGATACTGCTTCGTCACTCGGCTGGATTCACCCCCTCCCGCCGCCCGGCGACAGGGAGCCGACGGAGTCCGAACGGCTCGACTTCGCGGGCTTCCCCAACGTGTCGGCACTCGACGTCGTGGGGCGCGACGGCACTCCCCGCCAGAAGGTGATCACGACCTTCACCACGAACGTGGACGAGGTCGTCACCCTCACCAACGCGGCGGCGCTCTCCGACGACGGCGGCCTGACGTTCGGCCCCGCGAGCCGGACGCCGCTGCGCGAGGCGCCCGTCGAGCTGCTCGACGGCCGCTCCTTCGCCACCGAGTACTACCTGCGGCGGACCGGCCCGCACACGGCCCGGCTGGGCGTGCTCACCTCCAGGTCGCCGGACGACCAGGAGAGCTGGGTGCGCTCGGAGTCGACGCTGTTCACGCCCGGCGACCTGCTGCCCGGCGGGGCCGCGCACGGGGTGCCGATCCAGCTCGCCGACGGCACGATCCTGATCACGGTGTACGCCCGGTACCGCGACACGGGGACGTACCAGGCCGAGCTGTACGCCAGCCGGGACGGCGCGCGCACCTTCGAGCGGCGCGGTGTGATCGCGGGACCTTCTGACGGGTTCGTCTACAACGAGGCGGCCGTCGAGCAGACGATGGACGGCAGCCTGCTGGCGGTGCTGCGCCGCGACGGCGGCCCGTACTCCACGCTGCACCAGAGCCGCTCCACCGACGGCGGCCGCACCTGGTCGCCGGCCGCCGAGCTGCGCTTCAGCGGTCAGGACTGCGTGGTGCGCGGCGTGGCCCCGCGGCTGCTGCTCACCCCCGGCGGCGTCCTGGTGCTGAGCGCCGGGCGCCCGGACAACTGGCTGGCCGTCTCCCCCGACGGGCTCGGCGACGAATGGCTCTGGCCGCAGGTGACGTACCACAACCGCGACGGGATCTGGGACAAGCACGGCTCGTCCGGCTACACCGGGATCGCGGCACTGGGCCCGCACAAGCTGATCCAGGTGTTCGACAACTGCAAGCTGCCCGGGGCACGGCCCGACGGGCCGCTGAACGAGACGGCCTGCCCGGCGCACGGGCGGTTCGAGAACGGCGGCTGGTACGCGATCAAGCGCAGGCTGTTCACGATCGCGGGGCCCGCCACGGGCCTGCTGGACCTGGCCGCCATGCGCCGGCGCGGAGCGCTCGGCGTCGAGACCACCATGCGCTGGACCGGCCGCCCGAGATCGCGTCCCAGCGCGGCCTTCGACGGCGGCACCGGCTACTGGTCGAGCGCCGTCGCCCCCGGCCGTGGCCGGTACGTGCTGCACCTGGACCGGGAGTACCAGCTCACCCGCATCGGCCTCAGCCTGCGTCCTGGGCATGCGGCCGGCGCCCGCGTGTACGTCTCCAGGGACGGCCGCTCATGGGGCCGCCCGGTCGTCACGATCAGCGACAGGACGGACTACGCGCTCCGGTACTCGGAGATCGCCGCGACCGGCCGCCACGTCAAGATCGTCACCGACCCGACCTCCGGCTGCGAGCCGGAGATCGGCCGGACGTGCAGCATGCTCAACGAGGTCGAGCTCTACTCGTGACCGGTGGGCGTCATCGGCGACACGGGCGTCTCCGTGCCGGGGGACGGTGACGGCGCCGGGCTGCCGCCCTCGGCCTGCCGCAGCGCGGCCAGGTGCTTGTCCAGCGTCGGCATCGCGGACCTGGCCAGCGCCAGCACCGCCGGCGACGACCCGTGGGCGATCTCCACCTGGGTGGCGGAGATCGCCTGCGTGTGCGCGTTGGTCATGATGGCGAGGAACTCCTGGTCGAAGCCCTGGCGCGGGGCCTCCTGCAGCCGCACTATGTCGGCACGCTGCTCGGCGGTCGGGGACTCGGGCAGCTTGATGCCCAGCTGCGTGGCCGCCTTGGTGACCTTGGTGTCGAACTCGGTGTGGTCCCTGACGATCAGCTTGCCGACCGCCCTGATCTGCTTCGTGCCGCCCTTGGTCACGCCGAGCTGCCCCATCTGCATCTCGGCCAGGTTGCCCTCGTGGATTCCCCGCATCCAGGCCCTGTCCTGCTCGGACGGCTGCGAGTCGGTACGCGGCGCCAGGCCCGCGGTGTCCGTCGGCGCGCCGGCGCACCCTCCGAGGGCGGCGACGGCCACGGCTGCCAGCAACAGAGTGCGCATGAGCTTTTCCTATGACATAGCGATACGTTCTCCTCACAGAGAGTAATCGCCACCCTGGCGCGGCCTCGGCATTCCGGGTATCCGGGCGCGTCACCGGCAGGCCCGCGTCGTCGCGCCGGCCTCATTGTCCACACGGCTCGCGAGGAATTCTTGGTAAAGAAGAGGTCAAGAAGGGTTGGGTGCGGGATCGGAGGGAAGGGCAGGCAATTCCTGAACGTCGACTCAGAGGAGGAGCCGTAGTGCTCACCCTTACAGCCAACGCAGCCCAGGCGATCCGCGACCTGGCCGCGGCCACGCCCGAGCCTTCCCAGAGCGGGATTCGCATCTCGTCTCAGGGGGAGGGCGCGAGCGCGCTCACCCTGACGCTGGCCACCTCGCCGGAGCCGGCGGACGAGGTGGTCGAGACCGAGGGGGCGCGGGTCTACCTCGACCCGGTCGCCGCCAGCGTGCTGGACGACAAGTCTCTTGACGCCGGAGCCGATGACCAGGGGAGCGTGTCGTTCCTGGTCAAGGAGCAGTCGGCTTGAGCCGGGCGCCCGCCGTGCCGGCGCGCGGCACGGCGGGCGTACCCGTCAGTCCTCGCCGAGCAGCTTGTGCAGGTAGCGCAGCTGCTCCTCGGACTGGTACCCGCCGCCGCCCTCGTGACCGTTCCACGGCCACACGGTGATCTCCTTCGGGCCCTGCCAGTGGTTGTACGCGGCGAACACCGTGGACGGCGGGCAGATGTCGTCCATCAGGGCCACGGAGTAGAGCGCGGGCACCTGGCCGCGCGCGGCGAAGTTGACGCCGTCGAAGTACGACAGCGTGCGGAACACCTGGTCGGCGCTGTCCCTCCGGGTGGACAGGAACCGGACCAGCTCCTGGTACGGGTCCCTCCCGGTGATCTCGACGGCCCGGCGGAAGTGGGTCAGGAACGGCACGTCGATGAGCGCCGCCTTGACCGACGGGTGCAGCGCGGCCGTCGCCTGGGCGATGCCGCCGCCCTGGCTGCCGCCCGAGACGACGACGCGGCTCGCGTCGACCGACGGGTGCTCGAGCGCGGCGTCCACCGCCCTGACGGCGTCGGTGAAGACCCGCCGGTAGTAGTAGTCGTCCGGGTCGAGGACGCCCCGGGTCATCATGCCCGGCGCCTGCGGCGTTGCGCCGCCGTGCGGGTCGCCCGTGGTGCCGGGGGCGCCGGGGTTCACGCCGCCGTGGCCGCGCGTCTCCATCACGAACACCGCGTACCCCGCGGCCGGCCAGAACAGGTGGTCCTTGGGGAACCCGCGCCCGCCGCTGTAGCCGATGTAGTGCATCACGCACGGCACCGGGCCCTCCACGCCACGCGGCACCAGGAACCACCCGTTGATCCGGTGCCCGCCCCAGCCCGCGTAGGAGACGTCGAACACGTCCACGGAGGCGAAGGGCAGGTCATGCGGGACGTACTCCGCGTCCAGGTCGAACTCCCTGGCCTCGCTCAAGGTGCGTGACCAGAACGCGTCGAAGTCGGCGGGCTCGTCGCGATCGGGCAGGTAGCCGCGGAGTTGCTCAAGCGGCATGTCGAACAGTGGCACGGAATCTCCAGCCTGTAGAGGGATGCTGATACTTCACCACATCACGCCCGGAAAGCGCTATCCCAAGCGATGGGGCCGGCGCTGAAAGCGTCAGTGCGGGGTAAAGAGATCAGGTGAGCATCTACGTCATCGAGGTCCCCGACTCCCACCTCCGTCCCGGCCTGTGGTTCGAGCTCCCCGCGGACACCGACGATTTCCTGGTGCAGTTCGGCGCCGACGCCGAGTCCCGCGCCCAGTTGCTGCGCGACGACACGGGCCGGCCGGTGCTCAGGATGGGCGGTTACATGACGGCCACCGGCGCGGTCGTCGACGAGGCCGTGTGGACCGTGAGCGAGACCGTTCGCGACGGCGACCGCGTCCGCCTGCGGATTGGCCACGCACTTTAGGAGCCGAGTCCACTAACGTCCCTCTATGAGGTATTTCGCCAGGCTGGCCGGGCGGGCGGTCGCGGGTGCCGTAGTGCTGGCGCTCTCGCCGGTCCTGGGGCTGGCCGCGCTGGCGGGGATGGCGATGGTGGGCGCGGAGCCGACGGCGTTCGCGGTGACGGGGCTGGCGGTGTTCGCATCCGTCTTCTTCCTGGGGCTGCTGCTGTGCGTGCCGCGGCCGAGGGCGGCGTGGGGGCGGTGGCTGCGGGCCGCGCTGATCCTCGGCGTGGAGGCGGCGGTGGTCTGGCACGTGAGCGTGGCCACGCTGCGGCCGCCCGCGGCCCCCGCTCCCCTGGCGCCGGTGGCCGGGCAGCGGGAGTGGCGGCTGCCGACCGGCTCGGAGCTGGCGTACGTACGGCTCGCGCCGAAGCGCGTCACCCGGCCGGACCCCGTGGTGTTCCTGCACGGCGGGCCCGGGGTGGCGGACCTGGCGGCGTCCGCGGCGTTCCTCCGGAAGCTGACGGCGGACGGCTACCAGGTGTACGTCTACGACCAGCTCGGCGCCGGGCGCTCGGCACGGCTGCCGGACCCGCGCGGGTACGGCCTGACCCGCGACGTCGCCGACCTCGAGGCCATCCGCCAGGCCGTGGGCGCCAGTCGCCTGAACCTGATCGCCCAGGACTACGGCACCCGGCTCGCGGCCGCCTACCTGACCGCCCACCCGGATCACGTGGCCAAGGCGGTCCTCGCCTCGCCCGTGTGGGAGGACCAGGGGCGGCAGCCGGGCGGCACGGTCGAGCAGGCGGCGGTGTTCGGCCGGAACGGCACGCCCGACCCGCGCCTGCTCGCCGTCTCCACGCTGCTGCGGGTGGAGCCCCTGGCTGCGCACGCGTTCGCGGGCGACCGGGAGCTGGACGGCTACCTCGACCTCGTCCGCCGGGGCGCCGCGCATCCGTGCCCCGCCGCCGCGACGACCGGCTCCGGAGGGTACGTCGGCCTGACCGCGCCGTCCGCGCCCGGCGCGCCGCGGCCGAGCCTGACCGAGGTGACGGCGCCCGTGCTGATCGTCAAGGCGGCCTGCGACGAGCAGAGCTGGGCCTCGGCCACGGAGTACCGGCGGGCGCTGCCCTCGGCGACGTTCGCCTACCTCGGCGGCGGCACGTACCGGAGCGAGGCGTACCTCGGGCTCCTGCGCGCGTTCCTGGCCGGCCGCCAGGTGCGCGCGTACGAGGGCGATGCCGCGCCCCCGGACTACCGCGGCCCCCGCTGACCGGCGGGAACGGTCAGCGGGACTCGGGGCCGCGGTCGGGGCAGGCGCCGGCCTTGGTGCCCGCGACCTTCCACTCCGACCCGGGGAACGGGCTCATGAAGTGGGTCAGCAGGTCCACCGCGTAGTCCGGCACCTGGCCCCCGGGATCCAGCAGCGACACCATCTGGGGCCCGTCCGCGCCGCGCAGCGTGATGGAGTTGGCGCTTCCCCCGGCGGCGAAGCCGGGCTTGGCGTCCACCGTGACGCACGCCAGGCTGACCCCCGCCGCCTTGATCTCCTGCTTGGCCCCGATCCGCCGCATCCGCTGGTCGTAGCGGCGCAGCGCGAGCGTGCCGGTGGGCGCCAGCCGTACCGAGTCGTGGAAGACGTCGTTGCCGACGTCCCTGCTCAGCCGGACGTCCAGGGACACCTCGGGCCGCAGGTCCACGCCCTTGGCGGCGATCTTCGCCTGGCCGTAGTTCCCCTCGAAGCCGGGCGCGACGTACCCCAGGCCGGGGGGCGCCTTCAGGCCGAACGGGACCTTGCCGGGCCTGATGCGGAGCCACGACACCCGCTGCAGGTCCAGCGACAGGTCCTTGACCGAGCTCGGCCCGAGCCCGAACGTGCCTCCGACGTTGTAGGTGAGGAAGCCCGTCGTGTACGGGACCTCCTTGTTCACGGCGATCCGCTGCGGCGCGACCGCGTCGACCCGGAGCCCCGCGTGCAGCGTGATGCGGCCCGTGGGAGCGGGACGCGAGACCAGGTCGAGCGACTGGTCGGGGTTGAGCCGGATCGTGGTGTCGGCGGCCAGGTCCTTCACCGAGAACGACACGTCCCCGAGCCGCCCCTGCGGGTCCACCAGGCTGCCCTCGACGCCGAGGTGGCCGTCGAGGGTGCTGACGTTCGACTTGTACGTGAGCGCCGGCACGCTCAGCCCGGCGGCCGAGGCGTCGGCGTCCACCCCGAACACGGCGGGCACGTCCGAGAACCGCAGCTCCCCGGTGCCCTTGCCGGCCAGGGTGACCTGGGCCTCGAGACGCTTGACGGCCGCGGAGTTGTTGACGCGGATGCGGGTCTTGGCGCCGTACGTGCCCTGGACGGACACCGACGCGGGCACGGGGTCGATCGCCACGTGGCCGCGCAGGTCCCCCGCCTCGGCCCGCACGTCGAGCGAGCCGAGCGTGGCGGGCGGCTCGATGCGGTACGCGGCCTGCACGACGTTGCCCTGGGTCACGCTGAACGGCCCCACCGACATGCTGGTGATCGTGGCGGGCAGCCCGGTCAGGGTGGCCCTGGCCTTGACCGGCACGGGCGACAGGACACTGCTGGCCAGGTAGACGCCGAGGCTCTTGCGCCGCGGGCTGAAACCGGAGAACGCGAACGTCCTGCCCGTCATGTCCACCGTCACCTGGTCGGGCAGCCCGGTCACGTCCAGGTAGCCCTGCAGGCCGAAGCAGCCGCGATCCGGCGTGCAGAACGGGCCCTGCGCGCAGCCCGGGGATCCGGCCGCGCAGCCGCCGTCCACCAGGGACACCCCGCCGGGCACGGCGGGGGCGGCACGCATGCGGTCGAGCGCCGCCGCCTTGCCGAGCCAGGCGCGGGCGCGCACGTCCAGCCGGGAGCCGGCGTACGTGAGCTTGCCGCCGTCGGAGGTGACGGCCAGCCGGCCGGGCACGGGCCCGAGCGTGCCGATCAGGCCGTAGCGCGTGTCGCCCTGCGTGACGTCGGTGTCCACGGCGAGCGTCTGCTTGGCCGAGCGGAAGTCGGCGGTGAAGCCCTGTGCCGCCGGACTGAATGCGACCTCTTTGAGCCCCTTCACCAGCACGCTGGCGTCGAGGTCGCCGGTGGCCTGGCTGTGGTGCGCGGAAAGGTGCGGCCCCGTGGGCGACGTGGCGCCGTCGTGGTTGGTGAAGGCCAGCTCCGCCGATCCGACCGGTCCTGACAGGCCGCGGAAGCGGTACGAGGCCGCCTCCCACGAGGCGTCGAAGCGGGCCGGCACGCCGGTCACCTCGGCGGCGGCTCTGACGTACCGGTCGCCGAGCTTGGCCCTGGCCAGGGCGGAGACCTTGCCGACCGGGTGGTCCGCGGTCCAGGTGAGCGTCCTGGCTTTCGTGTCGGCGACCAGCTCGACGTTCCCGCGCACGCCTTGGACGGCCGCCTCCAGGTCCTCCCCGGACGGGGACGTCACGTACGCCTTGCTCGCGTAGAACCGGACCTCATCGATCTTGGAGGACGTCGCCACCTTCACGGTCGAGCGCTCGCCCAGCTCCCAGGACGCCTTGACGTCGTCGTGCACTCCCATGACGGTGCCGTCGATCGTCGGGCCCGACTTCCGGTCGGCGTAGGCGGCGCGGAGCTTCCTGATCACGCCGCTGGCCTGGTAGACGGCCTTCCTGCGGGCGGGGTCGAGGGTGACGTCCACGGTGGAGGGCGTGTTGGAGATCTCCAGCCGGGCCAGCCGGGTGCCGTCGATGCTGGCCGCGCCCAGGAACGACCGCCCGCTGGAGCCCACCTCCAGGCGGGCGTGCGGCACGTCCCCGTACGTGATGTCGAACCCGGACAGCTTCGACAGCAGCCCGGACACCCCCAGCGCGGAACCCTTCTTGATCATGGTGACGTGGCCGCCGCGCGGGCTGGAGATGGCGCCCTCGTTGCGCTGCAGCACCACGGCGAACCTGCCGATGGGCGAGCTGGTCGTGTGCGTGACGCGGTGCTCGGCCAGGTCGTTGACCAGGCGCACCTTGGCCGGCAGGTGGCTCAGCTCGGCCTTCACCACGGTCTTGTCCGCGGCGCGGTCGTAGTAGAGCAGCGTGCCGGCCCCGGCCCGGCCCTTGCGGGAGTCGACGGTCAGGGTCTGCTTGCCGTCCGCGGTGCCGTACTCGGCGGTCAGGGACGGCGGCACCCTCGTGAGCTCGGCGCTCAGCACTCTGGCGAGCTTGCCGTCGCGGTAGGTGTAGCTGTGCACCTGGGCGCGGCCGATCGAGGACGGGCCGGTGAAGCGGATCCGGCCGCCCGTCAGCCGCACCTCGGCGCGGGAGGGCATCCGGTCGAGCACCGCCTCGGTGAACTGGCGGCCGGTCACCGCCAGCGCCTCCAGCTTGGCGGGGCCGGAGGCGTCGACGTCCAGGGACGGCGGGTCGAGCGCGGCGGTCACGGCGAGCTTCTCGGTGGCGGGCGTCTGCCGCAGGCTCAGCGCGCTGCGACCGGTCAGCCCCGCGATCATCGTCGCGGACCTGCCCGGCTCGGTGCGCTTGAGGCTGGCCTTGACCTGCTTGCCCTCCAGGTCCACGGTGAAGTTGCCCCAGTCGAAGGCCGACAGCGACGAGCCGCGCCGCAGGCCGTCGAACCCGACCGACACCTTGCCGTCGTACTCCGCCCAGACCTGCGCCTTGAGGCTGCTGCGCGACAGCCGCTTGACGGCGAAGCCCAGCCCGACGGACCCCTCGGTCGGGTCCGCGGTGGGCAGCAGGTCGGCCGCCAGGTCGGGCCTGCCGTCGCCGGTGACGTCGGCGGCCACCGGCGTGGCGACGGGCTGCGAGATCGTGCAGGAGACCGGCACCGTCTCGCTCTCGACGCAGAGCCGGTACGTCAGCCCCGGCAGGGCCTTGCCCAGCCCGTCGAACGCCTTGAGCACGGACGCGAGCGGCTTGATCAGCGTCAGCGTCTCCGCGTGCGAGGTGTCGGGCAGCACGTTGCGCACGGCGGGCGCCTGCCTGCCGAGGCCCCGCTTCTCCTGGATGGAGGCGGCCTCGTCGGTGATCTCGTCGATCAGTTGCGGCCCGGCGGGCGTGGTGACCTCGGGCTCTGTCGGCCCCACCCGCCCGTCCCCCGCGGGCCGGAGCGCCAGCGAGGGCCTCGTGGGAACGCTGACCGCGGCTGCCGGCGGCTCCTGCACGGCGGGCACGGGCTGGATCCCCATCAGGGGTTGAGGCTGGGTCTGAGCTTGGGCGCTCGGTGGCGCGGCCACCAGGATCGTGGCGGTTGCGGTGGACCCTGCGATGAACACGGAAGCGAGCACGCGCAGGAGGGCGTGCGGCATGAAACGTTCTCCCCCGGACCGGTGTAATTCATCCCATCAGAAACATAGGTCACGATGCGACCACATTCCCTCACTGGTAGTCAAACCTGCCTCGACATGGGGCCCCAATTTTCAGGACTTATGCGGATGCGGTGGACTCTCCACTTAGGGGAGGCATGAAGGTGGGGGACATGGCGCACTACTCGATCGGCGAGCTGGCCCGGCGTACCGGGCTGACCGTCAAGACCATCCGGTTCTACTCTGATCAGGGGATCGTGCCGCCTGCCGACCGCAGCCCCGCCGGCTACCGCCGCTACGACGCCGACGCCGTCGCACACCTGGAGCTCGTACGGACACTGCGCGACCTCGGGCTGGACCTGCCCACGATCCGGCGGGTCGTGGACCGGGAGGCCTCGCTCCCCGAGGTCGCCGCGGCGCACGCCGAGGCGCTGGCCGTGCAGATCCGCACGCTCCGCCTGCGGCGCGCGGTGCTCGCGGCGGTGGCCAGGCGCGGCTCCAGCCCCGAGGAAATGGATCTCATGCACAGACTGGCCCGACTCTCCGAGGACGAACGCCGCCGCCTCGTCACCGACTTCCTGGACGCCGCCTTCGACGGCCTGGACTCCGTCCCGGGGTTCGCCGGGATCATGCGTTCGATGACGCCCGAGCTGCCCGACGACCCGTCGCCGGAGCAGCTGGAGGCATGGGTGGAGCTGGCGGAGCTGACGCAGGATCCTGGCTTCCGCGCCGGCATCCGCCACACGGCCGAACACCACGCCGCCGACCACCACACCACCGAACATGACGCCACCGGGCACCACGCGACCCCGCCACGGCCTGACGCCGCCGCGCTGGCCCGCGAACACGCCCGTCCCGCCCTGGCGGCGGGCGTCGACCCGGGCTCACCCGAGGCCGATCCGGTGGTGGCGGCGGTCGCGACCCGGTACGCGCGCGACCGCGGCCTGCCCGACTCCCCCGAGCTCCGGCGACGGCTGCTGGCCCGGCTGGAGAGCGCGAACGACCCGCGCAGGGAGCGCTACCTCGAGCTGCTGGCGGTGGTCAACGGCTGGCCCGCCCCCGAGAGCCTGTCCCCCGCCCTCGACTGGTTCACCGCGGCCCTGCACACCCGGCTCCCGAGCGCGTGCTGACGACTCGTAAGGCGGCTTGCGGAATTTTCGTAAGACGCCTTACGATCTCCGGATGATCGCCCCCGAACGCCCCCCGTACGAGGAGCTGGAGTCCCGCTACGGCGCCCCGCTGGGTGTCGAGGACGCCCGCGCTCAATGGGGCACCCTCGTGCGCGGCGCCACGAGCGGCCACACCACCCTCATCACCCGCGAGCGCTGGGAGTGGGCCGCGCTGGTCCCGCTGTCGGAGGTGTCGGGGATGCTGAGCGGCCTGCCCGTGGTGTCGCTGTCGACGGCCCGCGGCAAGCTCGGAGAGCTCGTACGGCAGGTCGCCCAGCCGTACGACGAGACGCCCGTGCTGCTGTCACGCCACCGCACCCCGGTCGCCGCCCTCGTCGCCGCCCGCCGCCTGCTCGAAAAGCCGGCTCCGCGACGCCGGGCGGACCCCGACGAGCTCCTGCGCGCCGGCCACACGATCACCCTGGCCCTCGATCCATGGGACCGGATCATCGCCACCGCCCGCGACGGGGACGGCAACGAGATCGCCACGGGCTCGGCCGGCAGCGCTGCCGGGGCGCTCAGGTCGCTCGATTTTCAGGCCCCGGCCGGTTGAACCACCGCGTCGGGTCCCGGGTAGACGAGCTCCTCGTGCCCGTCGTCGAACCGGACGAAGAACGGCGGCGCCCCGTTCTCGCCCCGGACCTCGATGATCTGGCCCTTCCTGTCTCCCTGGCCGACGATGTGACCGTGGACGATCAGGGTGTCCCCGACGCTCGCGTGCATGATGGGTTCCTCTCGGTTGGACTGCGGCAACGTTGAGGTTCCTTCCCACCTTGCACCAGGGAGGCCGCCCGGGAAAGACATGCCTTCCCCATGTGCCCTAGCGTTGCCGCCATGCGTGCCTTCGTCATCACAGGTCCGGGACGTGCGGAGGTCCAGGAGGTGGAGCCGCCCGCACCGCTCGAGGGCGAGGTGGTGGTCGAGGTAGAGCGGGCCGGGGTGTGCGGCACGGACATGGAGTTCTACTCGGGCGCGATGACCTACCTGCACACGGGGGAGGCGCGTTATCCCGTACGGATCGGCCACGAATGGGCGGGGACCGTGCGCGAGGCCGGCGACGGGGTGGATCCCGCCTGGCTGGGCCGCCGCGTCACCGGTGACACGATGCTGGGGTGCCGGCGGTGCGCGCGCTGCGGCTCGGGCCGGCAGCATCTGTGCGCCGACCGGTACGAGATCGGCATCCGCCGCGGCCGTCCCGGCGCGCTGGCCGAACGCCTCCCGGTGCCGGCCTGGGCGCTCCAGCCCCTGCCCGACACGGTGGATCCCACGCTGGGGGCGCTGGTGGAGCCGGGCGGGAACGCGCTGCGGGCCGTACGCGCCGCCGCCCTGGAGCCCGGCGAACGCCTGCTGGTCATCGGCCCTGGCACCATCGGGCTGCTGGCGGCCCTGATCGCGGCGGCGCAGGGCGCGGAGGTCCACCTCCTGGGCCTCACGGAGCACTCGCTGGACTTCGCCCGTTCGCTGGGCTTCCCCCGCACCTGGACGGCCCCTCCCCCGGGGCCGTTCGACGCGGTCATCGACGCCTCGAACGGCGCTGCCTCGCCCGCGCTCGCCGTGGAGCTCGTCGAGCCGGGGCGGCACGTGGTCCTCATCGGGCTGTCGGCGGAGCCCAGCCTGATCGACACGCGGCGGCTCGTGCTGAAGGACGTCACGGCCGTCGGGGTCCTCAGCGCGTCCGGAGGCCTCGTGGGGGCCACCGAGCTGTACGCGTCCGGCCGGATCGATCCCCGGCCCCTGGTCGCGGCCACCGTTCCGCTGGACGAGGCGGCCATGGTCCTGGCCGGGCGACGGCGCCCGGAATGGGGGTCTGCCCCGAAGATCCACATCGATCCCCGTCTCCGCCGGTAACCTCGGCCGGTGTGAAGACGGTCCTCTTCGACGCTATGGGCGTCCTGTACAGGTACGGGAACGTCCGTCCGCGCTACGGCCGGTCCAGGGCGGCCAGGTCGTCCGGGGTGAGCTCGATGGCGGCCGCGTCCAGGTTCTCCTCCAGGTGGGCGAGCGAGCCCGTGCCCGGCGTGGGCAGGACGACCGGCGAATGGTGCAGCAACCACGCCAGCGCCACCTGACCGGCGGTGGCCCCGTGCCGCCGCGCCACCTCCGGCAGGTCGGCCCGGGCCAGCGCCCCGTTGCCCAAGGGGAACCACGGCAGGAACGCCAGCCCCCGCTCCTCGCACGCCCGCAGCACCGGCGCCGACTCGCGATCCAGCAGGTTGAAGCGGTTCTGCACCGAGGCGATCTCCGTGATCTCCAGCGCCCGCTCCAGCTCCTCCAGGGTGACCGTGTCGAGCCCGATGTGCCGGATCTTGCCCTCCTGACGCAGCTCGGCCAGCGTGCCGAGCTGGTCGGCCAGCGGCACGTCGGGGTCGATCCGGTGGAGCTGGTAGAGGTCGATGCTCTCGGTCTTGAGCCGGCGCAGGCTGGCCTCGCACATGGCCCGCAGCCGCTCGGGCCGCCCGGCGACGTGCCAGACGTTGGGCCCGGTACGCACGACGCCGCCCTTGGTCGCCACCACCAGGTCGTCCGGGTACGGGTGCAGCGCCCGCGCCACCAGCTCCTCGGCGATGTCCGGCCCGTAGTTGTCGGCCGTGTCGATGAGCGTGACCCCGCGCTCCACGGCGCGGCGCAGCACGGCGACGGCCTGGTCGGGCTCGAGGCGCGGCCCCCAGTAGCCGGGCCCGGTGAGCATGCCGGTGCCGTACCCGAGCCGCTGGACCCGCAGCTCGCCCGCGATGGTGAAACTCTGACTGGTCAATGCCGGCCTTTCAGTAGCTGTGGCTCGCCGTGACTTCGGCGGAGGCCGAGACCGCCCGTTCGGCCGCGCCGCCGCGCAGCGCGAGCACGATCATGGACAGGGTGTCGACGATGGTGAGGTGGGCGAGGCGGCTGGCGACCGCCTCCATCCCGAAGACGAGGTCCTGCCCGCCGCCGACGAGCACCCACGTGCTCTCCTCGGTCAGCGGCGAGCTGGCGTAGCTGGTGACGGCCACGACCCGCGCACCGGCGGCGCGGGCCCGGCGGGCGGTCTCGACGGTGGAGCGGGTGGCGCCGCTGTGGCTGATCGCCAGGCAGACGGCGTGGTCCGGCAGCAGCTCGGCGGCCAGGTGCGCGGTGAGCGGGTCGGGCGGCAGGTCCACGGGCAGGCCGAGGGCCCGTAGCCGGTAGGCGGCGTCGGTGGCGGTCGCCCCGGACAGGCCGGTGGCGGCGAGCAGCACCCGGGAGGCCCCGCTGAGCGCTTCGGCCGCCGCCTTCAGATCGGCGCGTGACAGCGTGGCGCTCAGTCCGCCGAGCGCCTCCCGCGCCGCCCGGACGGTCGCGGCCAGCGGGTCGAGGTCGTCCTGGGGTTCGGCGCCTGGGGGCGCCTCGCGGGCGGCGGCGATCTTGAGCTCCTGGTAACCGCCGAACCCCAGCCGCCGGCACGAGCGCACCACGGTGGACGCCGACGTGCCCGCGAGCTTGGCCACGTCGTTCACGCTCAGGTGGACGAGCCGGACGCCCTGGTCGAGCACCACCTGCGCGACCCGCGCCTCCGCGTCGTGCAGCCCGGAGAGCCTGGCCCGCACGGTGGCGGCCAAGGAATTCTGTTCCACGCCGAGAGGGTATCAGAGAATGAAATTCCGTACCGTCGGAAAACCTGTCGAGCCGCCGCCCCCGAATGTCTAGCGTTTCGTGGGTGGACATCTTCCTGGAGACCGAGCGGCTGATCCTGCGCCGCTTCACCGAGTCGGACGCCGACGACCTCTTCGCGCTCGACAACGACCCCGAGGTCATGGAGTTCATCAACGGCGGCAGGCCCACGCCGCGCGAGGAGATCGTCGAGGAGACGCTGCCCTGGTTCATGACGCACGACTTCTTCGCCGTCGTCGAGAAGCCGTCGGGAGCCTTCCTCGGCTGGTTCCATTTGCGGCCGCGCAGGGGAGAGCCGGACGACGAGCCGGAGCTGGGCTACCGGCTGCACAGGTCCGGCTGGGGCAAGGGGTATGCGACCGAGGGCTCGCTCGCGCTGATCGACAAGGCGTTCCGCGAGCGGGGCGCGCGCCGCGTGTACGCCCAGACGATGGCCGTGAACCTGCGGTCCCGGCGGGTCATGGAGAAGTGCGGGCTGACGCACACCCGCACCTTCCACCCGGAGTGGGACGACCCGCTGCCCGGCGCCGAGGAGGGCGAGGTGGAGTACGAGCTGACGCGCGCCGACTGGGAGGCGCGCTGACTGGGAGGCGCGCTGGCCCAACCTGGTGCACTGGTCGGACCAGTTCGCTAGGGTGCCTTCATGGGATATGACGCACTGTTCCGCCTGGACGGGCGGAAGGCCGTGGTGATCGGGGCCGGCAGCGGGATCGGCAGGGAGGCGGCGCTGGCGCTGGCCGCCCACGGGGCCTCGGTGGTGTGCGCCGACCGCGACCTGCCCTCGGCGGAGGCGACCGCGGCCGCGTGCGGCGGGGCCGCCCGCCTCCTCGACGTGCTGGACGCCGCGGAGGTACGCAGGGCGGCCGAGGAGGAGCCCGCCGACGTGCTGGTGTTCACGGCCGCCACGAACGTCCGCAAGCGGCTGCTCGACTACTCCGGCGAGGAGTTCGACCGGGTGGTGGGCCTCAACCTGCGGGCCTCCTTCGACGTGGTGCGGGCGTTCGGGGCGGGCATGGTCGAGCGGGGGCGCGGGTCGATCATCGGGTTCGCGTCGATCCGCGCGTCCGTGACCGAGCCCGGGCAGAGCGTCTACTCGGCCACCAAGGCGGGCCTCGTGCAGCTGCTGCGCACGGCCGCCGCCGAGTTCGGCCCGCACGGGGTGCGGGTCAACGCCATCGCGCCGGGTGTCGTGGAGACGCCGCTGACCAGGCAGATCAAGGACAACCCCGGCTGGTACGACGCGTACGCCGCCAAGAGCGCGCTCGGCCGGTGGGCGACGGCGGAGGAGATGGCCGGGGCGGTGGTCTACCTGGCGGGTGACGCGGCGAGCTTCGTGACCGGCTCCGTGCTGTACGTGGACGGCGGCTGGACGGCCGTGGACGGCCGCTTCGACCCACCCAACTGATTCGCCACCAGTCCCAAACGCTTCGGCTCGGCAACTGCCTGACGAACCGTTCCTCGCGCCACACCATACGTGCAAGCAAGAACGGCCTCGGAGGGCAACAGCCCGCCGCCGACCACGGCCTGGTGGTGCAGTCCCCGTCCGAGGGCAGCACGACCAACTGGCGCTACCTCACCGCCTCCGAAGACACCGACTTCGGCCAGCCGCCCACGCTGGCCCTCACCACCAGCGGCCCGGCCTCGCAACCGACCGTGTCCGCCCCGGCCATCACACCGGCGCAGACGGTGAACGGCGTCACCGTGACCAGCTCGCTCACCCCGCAACTGGCCGCGACCGTCGCCGACACCGCTCAGGGCAGCCTCACCGGTCAGTTCGAGGTTGAGCACGACCCGGCCGCGACCGGGCAGGGCACTGGCCAGATCTGGACCGGAGCCTCGCAGGCGGTCGCATCCGGCGGCCAAGCCACGGTTAGCGTCCCCGCAGGCAAGTTGACCGACGGGTGGAAGATCCGCTGGCGCGCTCGCGCGGCCAACGCTGCCGCTTCCACCACCTCAGCATGGTCAGATTGGCAGTTGGCTACCGTCAAGGTGCCTGGGCCGGTCTCCGACCCCACCGTGGGCGCGCTCCAGGTTGCCCCGTCTACGATTGTGAACGGCCAGGCCGTCACCTCCTCCCTCACTCCTACCCTGCTGGCACAGGTGAGTGATCCAGCAGGCGGCAGTCTGCGCGCGGAGTACGCGATTGAGCACGACCCAGGCGCGACCGGACAGGGCACCGGCCAAATATGGACGGGTGCCGTGGACAACGTGGTGTCTGGCGCCCAGGCCAGCCTGGCTGTTCCGGAAGGAACGCTTACCGACGGGTGGAAGGTGCGATGGCGAGCTCGCGCGGTCGCTGGAGAATTTTCCTCGGCGTGGTCGGACTGGCAGACGCTCACCATCGATGTAGCGTCGTCGACCCGGGAGCCGCTCGCTCAAACCAGCGAGCCGGTGATCTACACGGACGACAGCTTCACCGTCACCGCATGGCTGCGGTGGAGTGACAAGGACGGCAACTACACGGTCGTGGAACAGCGGGGGGCCAACCAGGCGCCGTTCCATCTGGGAAATTCCGCTGACCATGGTCTGGAGTTCACCTTCACCAGTGCTGATGCAACAGATGCGACAGTCGAAGGTGTGCGCTCGGACGTAGAACCACCAGTGAACGAGTGGTTCCATCTGGCTGGAGTCTACGACAAGGCGGCAAAAAAGGTCTCCCTGTACCTGAACGGCCAGCTCGTCAAGAGCGAGACGATCAGCTTTGCAAGCTGGAACGCTGAAAGAAGTACAACGCTCGGCACGAGCATGTTGGGAGATCTCGACGACGTCTGGATCTATAGTCGAGCGCTGGCAGACAACGAGATTGCCGTCAGCGCGGGTATCGCCAGCGCACCGGAGTCGTCTACGGCAACGAAGACGCCGAAGAACGCGGCCACTAATGCTGCGTCCCCTGCTGTCAGCTTTTCGTATGACCGGATCAACAGCGTCGAGGACTGCCGCAAGTCACACCTGAGCGACTATCGGGCGCCAGCGAATGGGAAACCTGCACAAAACGAGACAGGCTTCACAAAGAACCATTTTGCATGGTGCGTTTGGGATACCAACGGTCTCGCCATCCGTGACATCAGAACCGGTAATCCAATCCACGCAGCTTCGTTCGACGTGGTCATCATTGGGCGAACCTTCCAGGCCAGCCGCACAATAGAATATGATCTCTACGTTCTCGACGCAGATGATACTGAGATTGGGAGTGCGTTCAACGGCAAGAATTTCACCATCAGCATGGTTGCAACTGGGAGCCCGAGTAACGCCGCATGCAAACAGGTGGTGGGGGGCGAATACCAGCAGGTATATTCGGGAACCGAAGAATACTGGGATGACAGGAAGGTGTCCTTTAAGTTCGAGTCTCCGACTCCAGCCGCAGGCGGCTGGACGTCGGCTACCGCTGAAGAAATCGCCACCTGCAACTTCACCTGGCGGGTTGATGCGCCTACTGTTCCTGACATCAAGTTCAATAACGACTGGCCGAAGTGGGTGGTCAGATGCGATTCCGCTTCGTACATAAACTGGTGGAAGCAAGGCTGCATCTTCAAGAATGTGGTACCTTCCATCGTGCTGAAGAAGTCTGACTTCCCTTGGGCCTTCGAGCACATCAACAACGCATACCAGAACCCCACGGGAACGATTCCGATGCCAGGGGGGCCGAGATACACCTGGCCATCATTCATTTCAGGCCCGGCGCCCTACAAGGATTTTCCGGGACTCAGCAAGTTCACGCCTGTGCATCGTCTCAGGGATGACGATAGAGCCAGGCGAAACAGGGACCGGTCGGTCTCCATATGCGCCCGATACGAGGCGCAAAAGCTGGGCATTAAATGGCGGAGTAGCGACCCCGTCCCTTGGGACTCAAACGTCAGGCAGTGCGACGAATTTCCCTTCGCAAGCACGTACGAGGGCTCATGGGTCTACTGGCAGAAAACACCTCCTAAGGATCCAGGAATAATGTATCCGAAAAATAAGGTGAACGTGAGCGTCTCACTCATTCCAGCTCTGGAGAACAATCAGTGGGGAGGTTTCCAAGACGGCGGACTGGGCCGCTACTATGCGTACGATCGCATTCTTGACAAGGATGCGTTCTATGTTCGCCTGAAAGACGCCCTAGGCAATCCCGTCAACCAATAGAGCTACCGCCCCCGGCCTCGAATCTCATGTGATAATTTCATGCCCTTCTAGGCCGGACGGCGGGTATCAAATGACTATCCGCGATCCCTTGAGGCCGAACCGGGATGCGATTAAAGCAGCCCTGTGCGGCAGGAAGCGCGGGAACCGACGGGCTTGAGCGGGACACAAGGATCCAGCTCAAGCCCGTCGGCCAATATCTGTGATATAGTCCCACCACTCCTCAAGATCATTCAAGGCTCAAGATCCTCGCATCTTGCCCTCTCCATCCAGGAGCGCAAATGTCGAATCTAATCAAGCGTATCGACGGCAGCGTTACGGTCGAAACTCGCAATTTTATGATTATGGACGATGACGGCGCAACCAATCGCCCTGACGACGCGATTTCCATGGATGAACTTGTCGTGCAGCTCAATACCTCCGATGAGTGGTTCGCCACCACCGCAAATCTTGCTTTGATTGAGAGTGGCGATACGTGGCATGTGGCGGACGTTGCCCTGGAATGGTGGGACGACGAACCGCCGGCAGACAACGAGGCATGGACGAAGAGTCATACGGCAACAATGTATTCCAGCTCCGGGAAGCTGAGGCTTGTTCAAACGCTGGGCAGTCAATCTCGGCGAGCTCTGGATTTGAAGGAGAAAGCTATTACGTGGTCTGTTCGCGCAAGCGTCCGGCCAGGCCCAGGCAGGCGCAAAGTATCAGGGAAGCCGCCGAGGGGGATCGAGTCCTATCGGTTCCAGTTTTGGCGTTCGGTCACGTGAGCCCCGGTGTCCCGTCGCCGTCCGGGACCCACCCTCATGCCGCACGCCCGGACGGCGGGCGGGCAGAGGGCCGAAGTGCGGCGGCGTGCCGCGCCGTCGCTTGATGCCTTACAAGAACAGTTCGGCAGTGTAGGGAACATGGCCCGAGGGGGCCGTGGTCGAGTAGATCGAGGTTCAGGTCACGGTGATCGGAACAGAACGAAATTCACCTTAATTGCACGGTCATCAGCCGGTGGCCTGCATCGAGGTTTACCAGGCTCCCAGTGCCTTCACGTCTCACGCTAGTAGAATCATGGGCCTGGTCTGAAGTGTGATGGACTCCTCGACGCCCCGGAGCCAAAGTTTATGCCCTCGCAGTCGGGCTGTTCTCGCTCGATGGAAAGCCAGTCGAGAGTACGCAACCGTCCCGGTGACGCAAGCTCGGTGTTGTCCACGTAGAGGGTGATGTACGCCTCGCCTGCCGTGGGATCGAGAGAGAAGAGGACCCGATGTTGAGCCTCCGGAAAGGCGGAAGGAGTGAAGGCCGACCAGCCAATGAACATCCTCGTACTGGCTCTGGGGCTCGTCCTCGAAGAGCCAGGTCAGCTCGGCAAGCTCCGGGATCTCCATGCTGCGACTATACGCGACATGCTCTCGGCTATGAGCTGCGCGCTTGCGGCGCTCAGTCCTCTTATCTGGATGCCATGATTGTGGGCCCATTGTGGGCCGTAATCGACACTGATGATCTCGGTCTAGCGTTTCCCAGGCCACATGCAGTATGAGGGCACCATCTGCAATCCTCTCCGGAGCCGGTGCGGAGAGCTCGATCACGAGGGCCGGATGATCGCCATTCTGGTCACGGTCAGCTCCTCGATGGCGAACCGCGGCCCCTCCCGTCCGATGCCGGAGTCCTTCACCCCGCCGTACGGCATGTTGTCCGCCCGGAACCCCGGCACCTCGTTGACCACCACTCCCCCGGCCTCGATCCGCTCGATGGCGGCGAAGGCCGTGGCCAGCGACCGGGTGAAGACCGCCGCGTGCAGGCCGTATCTGGACCGGTTCACGGCGGCGAAGGCGGCGTCGATGTCGGGCACCGAGCGCACGACCACCACGGGCCCGAAGATCTCCTCGTCCCAGACGGCGGCCCCGTCGCCGACGCCGGCGAGCACGGTCGGGGCGATGGCCCGGCCCTCGCGGTGCCCGCCCGTGACCGCCTCGCCGCCGGACCCGGCGATCCACTCCAGCACGCGGTCGGTGGCGGCCTGGTCGATGAGCGGGGCGACGCGGGTCTCGGGGAGGCGGGGGTCGCCGACCGCGACGTTCTTGACGCGCTCGGCCAGCAGGGACACGAACCGCTCGCGTACGGGCTCCTCGACCAGCACCCGCTGGACGGAGATGCACGCCTGGCCGGAGGCGTAGTAGCCGCCGCGCACGACGGCGTCGGCGGCGGCCTCCAGGTCGGCGTCGGCCGCCACGACGAGCGCCGCGTTGGACCCCAGCTCGAGCAGGACCTTCGTGGGGGCGGCGTTGCGGGCGATGGCGTGCCCGGCGGCGGCCGAGCCGGTGAACGAGACCGCGCCGATCCGCCGGTCCTCCACCAGCGCCCGGCCGACCTCGACGTCCCCGGTGACGAGCTGCACGGCCTGCGGGGGGAGCGCGTTCGCCGAGCGGATGAGGTGCGCCAGCCAGAGCGTGGCCAGCGGGGTCGCGGGCGCGGGCTTGACGATCACGGGGCAGCCCGCGGCCACCGCCGGAGCGATCTTGTGGGCGGCGAGGAGCAGCGGGTAGTTGAAGCCGGTGATCCCGACGACCACGCCGATCGGCCGGCGCGTCCAGAACCCGATCAGCCCCTCGCCCGAGGGCAGCAGGTCGAGCGGCACGGTCTCGCCGTGCAGCCTGGCGACCTCCTCGGCGGCCGTGGCGAGGGTGACCAGCGTCCTGGCGACCTCGACCTTGCAGTCGACCAGCGGCTTGCCGGTCTCGAGCACCAGCAGCCGCTCGAACTCCTCGCGGTTGGCCTCGACGGCGTCGTGGGCCTGCATGAGGGCGGCGCGGCGGGCGTGCGACGGCAGCGCCGCCATGGCGGGCGCCACGGCGAGCGCCTCCTCCACGGCCTGCTCGGCGAGGGCTTTGGTGCCTCTTGGGGCCTTGGCCACCAAGGACCCGTCGTAGGGGAAGGTGATGTCGTCTGTTTCCGCCGTTGCCACCCATCCGTCGCCGATGGGCAGGCCGGACGGCCATGCGGTGTCGATGGGCAGGCCGGACGGCGCTGCGGTATGGATGGTCATGACTGCTTCCGTTGGGCGCTGGGGAACACGTCGAGGTACGCGGGCGCGTCCTCGCGGCCGGTGGCGGCGAGGACGGCGTGCGCGATGGCACGGCTGAACACGTCGGCTCCGGCGGCCAGGATCTCCTGGAGCGCGTCGTGGTCGGGCTCGGGGCGGGCGCAGGTCGCCAGGGCGAAGATCGTGTCGCCGTCGGTCATGGTGTGCGCCGGTCTGATCGCCCTGGCCAGGCCGTCGTGGGCCACCGCGGCGAGCTTGCCGCACTGCGCCTTGGTGAGGGTGCGGTCGGTGGCCACCACGCCGATGGTGGTGTTGAACGACGGGACGTTCTCGGGCTGCCAGGCTTCGATCTCCTCCTGGAGCGGGGGCCGGAGGTAGTCGAACTCGCCCGGGAGGCCGTACCTGGCGCCCGCGACGGTGCCGTCACGGGGGTCGAGGACCGAGCCCACGGGGTTGGCCACGACCAGGGCGGCGACGGTGGTGCCGTCCGCGAGCACGACGCTCGCCGTCCCCACGCCGCCGGCCAGGCCGCCGGCCTGTGCCCCGGTGCCCGCGCCGATCGACCCGCTGGCCGTACCCGGCGCGACCGCCCCGCCGTTCGACGCACCGCTCAGCGGCAGGCCGCCGCCGCGGGCGTTCCCCTTCCTCTTCCTCCTCCCCAGAGGGACCCCCGCCGCCAGCGGCGGGAGAGCCGCAACGTCACCGTCCGGGGCGGCGGACTCGGGGAAGGAGAGAGTGAATGGCGCACCGCCATCAGGGGCCAGGGCGCCGTCAGGGGCGACGGCGGCGTCGTAGGCGGCCGTGCCGAACGTCGCGTCCGGGACGGCGCGGAACGTGCCACCGCGCCCCAGGTCGAAGATGACCGCCGCCGGGACGATGGGCACCACGCCCCCGGCCACCGGGTACCCGATGCCCGCGTCCGCCAGCCGGTCCATCACCCCGCAGGCCGCCGACAGCCCGTACGCGCTCCCGCCGCTCAGCACCACGGCGTGGACCCGCGAGACCAGGTTGCGCGGGTCCAGGAGCTCAGTCTCGCGCGTCCCGGGGGCGGCGCCGCGCACGTCGACCCCCGCCACGGCCCCCGAGGGAGGGGCCAGGACGACAGTGGTGCCCGTGAGGTGGCCACCGCCCACCCGCTGCGCGTGGCCGACCCGGAGACCGGACACGTCGACCAGCGAGTTGGAAGGGCCCGGACGCATCACGCCCGGACGCATAACGCCCGGACGCATCAGAGGTCACCGTTCAGGAACCGCCGGGCCGCCTCGGCGAAGACACGGGTGCACTGGACGATCTCGGCCACCTCCACGAACTCGTCCGCCTGGTGCGCGATCCACTTCCCTCCGGGCCCGTACACCACCGAGGGGATGCCGCCCCAGTGCGTCAGCACGGTCCCGTCCGTGGACCCGGGCACCCCGCCGTAGACCGGCTCCTCCCCGGTGACGGCGCGGTGGGCGGCGGCCAGCGCGGCCACGACCGGGTCGGACACGGGCACGTCCACCGGCGGCCGGTCCACCAGCACCGACACCTCGGCCGCGACCCCGTCGTACGAGGCCAGCGAGGCCACCCGGTCGGCGATCAGCTTGTGCTCGACCCCGGGGATCGTCCGCACGTCCACGAACACCGACGCGAGCGCCGGGATCACGTTCACCTGCTCCTCGGACCCGGCCTGGAGCACGGTCGGCGTGACGTACACCTCGCCGAGGTGCTCGTGCGCCGGGTGGCGGCCCTGCAGCTCCTCCTGCAACGACCCCAGCCCCACCAGCAGCGAGCCCACCGCGGGAAGGGGGTTGCGGCCGTGCTGCGGCATGGCGCCGTGCGCCATCTTGCCGGTGAAGTCGACCCGCAGCCGCAGCGCTCCCTTGGCCACCGCGCAGATCTCGCCCGCCTCGGGCTCGGCCACGATCGCGCCGTCCACGTCGGCGGTGAGCCCTTCGGAGACGAAGTGGTGCGCGCCGATCATGAGGCCTTCCTCGTCGGCCAGCGCGCAGACCTTGATCCGTCCGGGGAACGGTCCAGCCAGCTGCAGCGCCCGGGTGGCGTACAGGGTGGCGGCCAGGCCGGACTTCATGTCGGCGCTGCCCCGCCCCCACAGCTTCCCGTCGCGGATCTCCCCGCCGAACGGGTCCACGGTCCAGGTGGACAGGTCGCCCTCGGTCACCACGTCCGTGTGGCCCTCGAACATCAGCGTCGGCCCGTCACCGCCGCCAGCCTCGACCACGGCCACCACGTTCGGCCGATCCGGCTCGACCTCGTACACGGTGGGCCGCCAGCCCCATTCGCGCATCCTGGCCGCCACCAGGTCGGCGGCGGCCCGCTCGCGCCGCCCCGGGTCGTTGGTGCTGGGGATCCGCACCAGCGCCTGGGTGAACTCCACCACTCCGTCGGCATCGACGTCGATCAAAACAATCCCTCCAGAGTCGGTACGGCCTGCAGCAACGTACGCGTGTAGGGGTGGGCGGGCGCGGCCCAGACCTCGTCCACCGGCCCGCTCTCCACGATCTCCCCGCGGCTCATCACCGCGACCGTCTCGCACACGTGCCGCACCACGGACAGGTCGTGCGAGACGAACACGAGGGTCAGCCCCAGCTCGTCCACGAGGTCGGCCAGCAGGTTGAGTATCTGCCCGCGCACGGACACGTCCAGGGCGCTCACCGGCTCGTCGGCGACCAGCACCTTGGGGCGGGGCGCGAGCGCGCGGGCGATGGCGATGCGCTGCCGCTGACCGCCGGAGAACTGGTGCGGGTACCGGTCGGCGGCCGACGCGGGCAGCCCGACCTCCTCCAGCAGTTCGCTCACGCGGCCGCCGACCGGCAGGCCGAGGGCGACGAGCGGCTCGGCCACGAGGTCACGGACGCGCATGCGGGGGTCCAGCGAGCTCATCGGGTCCTGGAAGACGATCTGCAGGTTCTCCCGCAGGAAGCGCAGCCGCCGCTCCGGCCTGCCGACGATCTCCTCGCCGTCGAACCGGATGGATCCGCCGGTCGGCTGGTCGAGCCCGCAGAGCAGGCGCAGCAGCGTCGACTTGCCCGAGCCGGACTCGCCCACGATGCCGTACCGCTCGCCCCGGCCCACCGTGAGCGAGACGTCCTTGAGCGCCTGCACGGCGGCGCCCGGCCTGGTGAGCGAGGCGCGCGGCCGGTGGTAGACGCGGCTCAGGTTCCGGGCCTCAATCAGCGGGGTGCCAGCATGCGAAGGCATGGCCGTCTCCTGTCAGCGCCGGTACGGTCTCGCACGTGGGGGTGGCCTGCGGGCAGCGGTTCCGGAAGACGCAGCCGCCGGGGAAGCGCCCGGCCGCCGGGACGCTGCCCTTGATGGTGGGCAGCCGGGTGCCGCGCGGGGTGAGCTTGGAGGCGGCCAGCAGGCCCTCGGTGTAGCGGTGGCGGGGCCTGGTGAAGACCTCGCGGATGGGGCCGCTCTCGACGACGCGTCCCCCGTACATGACCAGGACCCGCTCGCAGACGGAGGCCACGACGGCGAGGTCGTGGGTGATGAACAGCAGCGCGGGCGCGACCTCGGCGATCAGCTCCAGCATCTGCTTCTGCACGGTGACGTCGAGCGCCGTGGTGGGCTCGTCGCAGATGAGCAGGCCGGGCTCGTTGGCCAGGGCGATGGCGAGCATGACGCGCTGCCGCTGGCCGCCGGAGAGCTGGTGCGGGTACGCGCGGGCGATCTGCTCGGGATCGGGCAGGCGTACGCGTTCCAGCAGCTCGGCTGCCTTCTGCCGGGCCTGCGGGCGGGGTGTGCCGTGCAGGGTCATGACCTCGGCGACCTGGGCGCCGATGCGCATGAGCGGGTTCAGCGCGGTCATCGGCTCCTGGAAGACCATGGAGACGTCCCGGCCGCGCAGCCGCTTCAACCGGCTCTCCGGCACGCCGACCAGGTCGTTCCCGCCCATCGTGGCCTTGCCCGCGGCGGTGACGCCCTCGGGGAGCAGGCCCATGAGGGAGAGCGCGGTCAGCGACTTGCCGGAGCCGGACTCGCCGATAAGCCCGACGCGCTCGCCGGGCGCGATGTCGAACGACACCTCGTGCACCAATTCGAGGGAATCGGCCCGTACGGTCAGCCCCTCAACTTTCAGCACGGATCCTCCTGAGCTTCGGGTCGAGGAAGTCGCGCAAGCCGTCTCCCAGGAGGTTGAAGCCGAGCACGGCCAGCGCGATCGCCAGGCCCGGCCAGAGCGCCAGGCGCGGCGTCGAGAACAGCAGCTCCTGCGACTCCTGCAGCATCCGCCCCCACGACGGGGTGGGCGGGCGGGTGCCGAAGCCGAGGAACGACAGCGCCGCCTCGGCCAGGATCGCGATCGCGAACGACACCGACGCCTGCACGATGAGCACGGAGCCGATGTTCGGCAGCACGTGCCGGACGGCGATGGCCGTGCGGCGGCGCCCGGCGGCCCTGGCGGCGAGGATGTAGTCGGTCACCATGACCTGGAGCGTGGCGGCGCGCGCCACCCGGGCGAACGCGGGCACGGTGGCCACGCCGATGGCGATCATCGCGGTGAGCGTGCCCGCCCCGTAGACCGCGCCGAGCATGACGGCCAGCAGCAGCGCGGGGAAGGCGAACACCAGGTCGTTGACCCGCATGATCAGCTCGGAGAGCCAACCGCGCGGCGTCATCCCGGCGACCACGCCGAGCGGCGTGCCGATCACGGCGGCGATGCCGACGGCCACGATGCCGACGTACAGGGTCGTCCTGGCGCCGACCATGAGCTGGCTGAAGGTGTCGCGGCCGAACTTGTCGGCCCCCAGGAGGTAGCCGCCGCCCGGTCGCTGGAGCTTGCGCGCGGCGTCCACGAGCGTCGGGTCGTGCGGCGTCCAGAAGAACGACACGACCGCCGCC
Source organism: Nonomuraea sp. NPDC049695 (assembly GCF_040674955.1). Lineage (NCBI taxonomy): Bacteria > Bacillati > Actinomycetota > Actinomycetes > Streptosporangiales > Streptosporangiaceae > Nonomuraea > Nonomuraea sp. NPDC049695. The sequence continues at coordinate 53,643 of NZ_JBFANV010000050.1, forward strand.
AGCACCACGAGCCCGACCAGCAGGCCGCCGACCACCAGCCCGGCGTTCACGCGGCCTCTCATCGCAGCCTCGGATCGAGCAGGTGGTACGCCACGTCCACCACGAAATTGATCAGCAGCACGGCCGCCACCAGCACCATCACCACGCCTTGGACGAGCAGCAGGTCACGCCCGGCGACGCCGTTGAGCAGCAGGTCGCCGAGCCCGGGGATGACGAAGACCCGCTCGACCACGACCGCGCCGATCAGCAGCGTGGCCAGCTGCAGGCCGAGCACGGTGACGACGGGGATCGAGGCGTTGCGCAGGCCGTGCCGCCACAGGGCGCCGGTGCGGCCCCGGCCCTTGGCGCGGGCCGTGCGCAGGTAGTCCTCGCGCATCACGTCGAGCACGGCGCTGCGCACGTACCGGGTGAGCACCGCGCCCTGCACGAGCCCGAGCGACAGCCACGGCAGCAGCAGGCTGCGCAGCCACTCCCCCGGGTTCTCGGCGATCGGCACGTAGCCGCCGGACGGCAGCGCCTGGGCCTGCACCGCGAACACGAACACCAGCAGGATGCCCGCCAGGAAGGCCGGGATCGCGATGCCGACCTGGCTGACCGCGCTGATGGCCGCCCCCAGGGGGTTGCGGTGGTGCACGGCCGCGAACGTCCCGAGGGGCACCGCGATGGCCAGCGCCACCACCATGCCGCCGAGCACCAGCACGGCCGTGACGCCGAGCCGGTCGGTGATCTGCGGGCCGATGGGCGAGCTGGTCACGTACGAGGTGCCGAAGTCGCCGTGGAGGAGCCCGCCGAACCAGTCGAGGAACTGCGCGACCGGCGCCCGGTCGGTGCCGAACTGCTGGCGCAGCGCCGCCACCGCCTCAGGGGTGGCGTTCACGCCGAGCGCGATCTCGGCCGGGTCGCCGGGCAGCAGGGCCATGAACGCGAACACCACCACGCCGGCCACGGCGGTGCTCGCGACGAGCACCGCCAGGCGTTTGATCAGGTAAAGCGTCACTGCTGCTTGGCGAGTGCGGTGAAGTCGAAGGACTCGGCGATGGCGTTCTTCGGCAGCCCGGTGACGCCCTTCTTCGCCACGATCAGATTCGGGAAGAGGAAGAGCCAGTCGGCCGCCGCGTCGTCGGACAGCAGCTTGGCGGCCTTCTTCAGGTCGTCGGTCTGCTGCTGCTCGGTGCCCTCGTCGGCGGAGGCGAGCAGCTTGCCGAACTCGGGGTTGTCGTAGCGGAAGTAGTACGACTTATCGGCGAATATGCCCATGTCGCGGGGTTCGACGTGGTTGATGATGGACAGGTCGTAGTCGCCCTGCTTGAACACCACGTCCAGCCAGCGGGCCGGGAACTCCAGGGGCTCGATCTCGGCGTTGATGCCCACCTGCGCGAGCTGCGACTTGACGACCTGGGCGCTGGCCACCGCGTACGGCAGGTTGGGGATGCGCATCTTGACGCTGAGCGTCTTGCCGCCGAGCAGCTGCTTGGCCTTGGCCGGGTCGTACGGGTAGTCGCCGGTGCGGTCCTCGTACCAGGGGTCGGTGGGCGGCACCATCGAGCCGATCAGCTGGCCGCGCCCGGCCCAGGCGGTGTCCAGGAGCGCCTTGTGGTCGATCGCGTAGCGGACGGCCTGCCTGGCCTTCTTGTCGTTGAACGGCGGGCGGCTGTTGTTCATCGACAGCACGACCTCGCCGTTCGTGGTGCCCTCGACCGTCTGGAAGCGGTTGGGGTCGGCGAACTGCTGCAGCGACTCGGGCGCCTGCACGGCCGAGATGACGTCGATGCCGCCGGTCAGCAGCGCGTTGTTCATCGCCGTGGCGTCCTTGAAGTACTTCAGCGTGATGGACGTCAGCGACGGCTTCGTGCCCCAGTAGGAGGGGTTCGCGTTCAGCTGGATGGAGTCGCCGCGCCGCCACGAGCCGAGCGTGTACGGGCCGGTGCCGACGGGCTTGTTGGCCAGGTCGGAGACCCCGGTCCGGCTGAACATGGCGCCGAGCCTGGTGGCCATCGAGTAGAGGAAGCCGTTGCTCGGCTTCTTGAGCTGGACGACGGCGGTGGAGTCGTCCTTCTTCTCCACCTTGTCGACGACGTCGAGCTGCGACTTGATCTTGAGCTTCCAGTCCGTCTTCACCCGGTCGAGCGAGAACGCCACGTCGTCGGCCGTGAACGGCGCGCCGCTGCTGAACTTGACGTCCTTGCGCAGCGTGAACGTGTAGGTCTTCCGGTCGGGCGAGACCTCCCACTTCTCGGCGAGCAGCGGCACGATCTTGCCGTCCTGGTCGAGCTTGACCAGGCCCTCGTATACGTTGACCAGCAGCGCCTGCGGGATGGCGGCGCCCTCGGTCGAGGTGAAGTCGAGGTTCGCGGGCTCTGCGACGAATCCCACGGACAGGCTCTGGTTCTTGGGGGTGCTGGAACTGCCGCCGCCGCTGGAGGTGCCGCCACAGGCGGCCGTGGCCAGCAGGAGACCGCCGGCGGCGATCCAGATCCCGATTCGCCTCATGTCTTACAGCCTCCTGGCTAGTGCACTGGTCGGACCAGTAGGCTACGCACATTGCCAGTCGACGGCGGCTCGGGTCAAGGGGGCTTACATGGGTGGTCCACGCTTCGAGCCGGTGCGTACCGTACGCGCCTATGAGCGGGTGGTCGAGCAGGTCGAAGAGGCCATCGAGAGCGGCGCGCTCTCACCGGGCGAGCGGCTGCCGAGTGAGCGGGAGCTCATGGTGCAGTTCTCCGTCAGCCGGTCCACCGTGCGCGAGGCGCTGCGCGTGCTCCAGGCGCGCGGCCTGGTGCGCTCGCGGCCCGGCGACCCGAACGGGGCGGAGGTGCTGCCGTTCTCTCCTGCCGCGCTGCACAAGTCGATGACCACGCTGGCCAGGGTGGCGGAGCTGTCGCTGGCCGAGCTGGTGCAGTTCAGGATGGTGCTCGACTCCTCGGCCGTCCTGCTGGCCGCGCGGCTGCGCACCGACGCCGAGCTCGCCGAGATGGCCGCGGCCGTCTCGGCGATGCGCGACGCCGTGGAGGCGGGCCGGGACGCGTTCGGGGAGGCCGACGTGGTCTTCCATGACGTGGTGGCGCGGGCGAGCGGCAACAAGCTCATCCAGATCTGCACGGACGTGGTGCGCTCGATCGTGCTGAAGCTGATCTCGGAGAAGCTCGCCGACGCCGACGACCGGGAGGCGCTGATGCGGCAGAGCATCCGGCACCACGAGGAGGTGCTGGCCGCAGTGCGGGCGGGCGACGGCCCGCTGGCCGCCCAGCTGTCCAGGAAGGCGATGTACGACTATTACGCGGGCTACGTCCAGGCCGACGAACGCTCCGCCCTCCGTGCCCTGCTGGACTGACCCCTCTCCTCCCCAAGGACCTCCCCCGCCGACCCTGTCCGGGGACGGTGTTATGTTGCCTGCGTGGCGCGCGTGGATGGGGACGGGCTGATAGAGGCCTTCCTGCGCGAGCCGCGCCGCTACACCAGCCACCAGGTCGCCGACATGGCGGGGGTGCCGGTCTACCGCGCGCGGCGTTACTGGCGTGCCCTGGGGTTCGCGAACGTGGCCGACGACGCCGTCGAGTTCACCGCGTCCGACGTCGAGGCCCTCAAGACCATGCTCGACCTGGTCCGCTCCGGCATCTACGACGAGGAGCACATGCTGCTGGTGGCCCGCTCCATCGGCAGCGCGACCGCCAGGCTGGCCGAGTCGCAGGCCGAGATGGGCGTCGAGACACTCGACCAGACGGGCGTCCCGCTGGCCGAGCGCCCGCGGGCCTGGCGGCGCCGGGCCGAGCGGGTGGTGCCCGAGCTCGCGCGGCTGCTCGTCTACGCCTGGCAGCGCCAGCTCGCCGCCGCCGCGGGGCGCATCGCCGAGCAGGACATGAGCGCGGTACGCCTGGCCGTCGGCTTCGCCGACCTGGTCGCGTTCACCCGGCTGAGCAGGCAGATCACGGGGACCGAGCTGGCCAGGCTGATCGACAGGTTCGAGGGGCGCTCGGCCGACATCGTGACCTCGACCGGCGGGCGGGTGATCAAGACGCTGGGCGACTCCGTGCTGTTCGTGGCCGACCGGGCGCACGTGGCGGCGGAGATCGCGCTGCGGCTGGTGGAGACGCACGCGCGGGTCAAGGACATGCCCGAGCTGCGGGTGGGGCTGGCGTCCGGGCCGGTGATCTGGCGCATGGGGGACGTGTTCGGCACCACGGTGAACCTGGCCAGCAGGCTGACGGCCCTGTCACTGCCGGGGACGATCCTGGCGGACCCCCAGTTCGCGGAGGAACTCGAAGGAGACCGGGCCTTCCGGTTGCGGGAGGTCAACCGGCTGTCGGTGCGCGGGCTGGGCGAGCTGGCCCCCTTCACGGTGACCCGCGCCGGCTCCATCTGACCCCGAGGTTCGTCGGGCCGCGGGCAACCTCGTGTCGCGGACGATGCGTCACTACCGTCGACAGGCTCTGAAAGAAGGCAGGCCAAATTGGCGGATAGGGCGATATTTCAGGACTTCGTGGTGGCCAGGTCGGACCGGCTGTTACGCACCGCGTACCTGCTGACCCACGACTGGGCGACGGCGGAGGACCTGCTGCAGGAGTCGCTGGCCAAGGCGTGGTTCGCCTGGCCGGGCATCGACGAGCCCGAGGCGTACGTGCGCAGGGTCCTGGTGACCACGTACACGTCCTGGTGGCGCCGCAGGTGGCGGAGCAGGGAGCTGCTCAGCGGCGACCTGCCGGACGAGCCCGCGCGCGACGACGCGGGCCGGCGCGAGGAGCTGTGGGAGGCGGTCGGCCGGCTGCCCGCCAAGCAGCGCGCGGTGATCGTGCTGCGCTTCTACGAGGACCTGCCCGTGGCGGAGGTGGCCAGGCTGCTGGGCTGCCAGGAGGGCACGGTCAAGAGCCAGACCGCGAAGGCGCTGGCCAAGCTGCGAGTGGACGAGTCGATCGTGAAGGAGCTGCACCGATGACCGTGCAAGACCTGCGTGACGTCCTGCGGGAGCGGGCCGAGGCCCCGTCTCCGGCGAACCCGCACCGGCACGACGAGATCCGCTCCCGCATCCGCAGGACCAGCCTGCGCAGGCGCGTGACGGCGGGCGCCGTGGCCGTGGCGACGGTCGCGGCCGGCCTCTACCTCATCCCGGGTACGGCCGCCGCGCCGGACCGCGACACGAACGCGACGGCGGCGGCCCAGCCCCCCGGGCTGCCGGAGTCGTTCACCTCCGCCGACGGCACCCAGTACCGCCGTCTGGCCACCGCCATGCTCAAGGCGGAGGGCGTGCGGAAGGTGTCGTTGAAGGTACCGCTCTCCGGTAAGCCCCTCGACGTGGCCGGGCTGTGCAACGGCGAGTTCAGCGATTCCACACCGCGCGTCACCGTGAACGGCGTGCGCACCGCCAGCGGCCCGGACTTCGGGGGGTGCTCGAAGAGGACGCAGCTGCGGCCGCTGGCCGTGCCGGAGAACGCGACGGAGGTCACGGTCACGTTCGACATGACCAGTTCCGGGTCCGGGGGCTGCCCGCGCAAGATCAAGAACTGCGAGCCGCGCAAGCACAAAGACACCGACTGGAGGGTGGCCGTCTACGAATGGACGCCGCCCGCCCAGCCGGTCGAGCCGCCGCCCGTCAATGAGTTCCCCACCCGGGCGGCCGGCATGGAGCTGGCAGGCTCCTCGACGGGCGTGTGGCCCCAGGACACCTCCTTCACGCTCACGCTCACGCTCAGGACCAAGAGCGGGAAGATCGGCATCGACCAGCTCTGCACGGGCGACCTGGCCTCCCGGATGTGGTTCCAGTTCCGGATCGACGGGAAGCTGTCCCCCGCCACGTCGAACTGCGGCGTCTGGCAGGAGGGCAAGTCGTATCCCATGTCCATGGCCGAGATCACGGTGCCCAAGGGCAAGCGGGTGACGATCAGCGGGAAAATGGGCCTCTGGGGCGAGTACACCAACCGCCCGGTTCGCTGGTCGGTCGGAGTGTTCGTAAAGTAGCTCGCGTGACGGGACGCGCTGCCATCGAGGGCAGGCTGGTGGACGCCGACGCGCACTTCATGCTCCACGCGCGCTACGGCCACTTCACCGCCATGCAGGTCAGGGATCGCCGGGTGCGGGGGCTCGAGCTGCACTTCGAACGGCTGGAGGCGGCCAGCGCGGAGCTGTTCGGCGTCCCGCTCGACCGGGCCGCCGTGCTCGGCTCCGTCAGGGCCGTGCTCGGCGACGACGTACGGGACGCGAGTGTGCGCGTGTACGTCGTCGAGACCGACCGGCCGCACGTGATCGCGACCGCCGCCCCGCCTCACGAGGCGCCCAGCGGCCCGCAGAGCGTGAAGCCGGTCCCCTACCAGCGCTATCTGCCGCACATCAAGCAGGCGTCGGGCATGCTGCAGGCCCACGTCGGGCGGCTGGTCGCGCGTGAGGGCTTCGACGAGGCGCTGCTCACCACCGAGGACGGCCTGATCAGCGAGGGCTCGATCACCAACCTGGGCGCGTTCGCCGGCGGCCGCCTGATCTGGCCGGACGCGCCGATGCTGCACGGCATCACGATGCGGCTGCTGGAGCGGATGGACGTCCCGCAGGAGCGGCGGCCGGTCAAGGTCGCCGACCTGCCGGGATTCGACCAGGTCTTCCTCTGCAACTCCTGGGGTGTGTGGCCGGTCGGCCGGGTGGACGACGTGCCGCTGCCCCAGGACGACGCGCTGATGGGCCGGCTGCACGACCACTATGACCGCATTGCGGGAGATCCTCTGGATTGAGCTGTTTGCGGGGTACGATCGCCGAAATCGTTCTGCGATCAAAGGAAAACCCCGCATGACGACTCGCCGGCACGCCCTCGGTGATCTCCTCCGTCGTTCCGCCGCCCGCTACCCGGCCAAGACCGCCATCGTGTACGGCGGCCTGCGCCAGAGCTACGCCGACCTCGACCTCGCGGTGAACCGCACGGCCAACGCGCTGGCCGCACGCGGCGTCGCCAAGGGCGACCGGTTCGCCGTCCTCAGCCACAACAACCACGCGTTCGTGGTGGCGTACTTCGCGCTGGCGCGGCTGGGCGCGATCTCCGTGCCGATCAACTTCATGCTCGGCTCGGCGGAGGTCGCGTACATCCTGGAGCATTCCGGAGCGACCGGGATGCTGGTGGAGGAGGCGCTCGTCCCGGTGGCCGAGGGGGCCGTGGGCCCCGAGGTCGGGGTGCGCGGCGTGATCGGGTCGGCGGACGGCTGGGAGCCGTTCGAGGAGTGGATGTCCTACGGCGACGCGTCGGAGCCGCAGGTGGAGATCGCCGACGACGACCCGATCCAGCTCATGTACACCAGCGGCACCGAGTCACGCCCCAAGGGCGCCACGCTGTCGAGCCGCAGCCTGATCGGCCAGTACGTCACGTGCGTCGTGGACGGCGAGATGAGCCACCACGACGTCGAGGTGCACGCCCTGCCCCTCTATCACTGCGCCCAGCTGCACTGCTTCCTGACGCCCGGCATCTACCTCGGCGCCACCAACCTCATCCTGCCCGGCGCGAGCCCCGCGGCGATCCTGGCCACGATCGAGGGCGAGCGGGCCACCAAGCTCTTCTGCCCGCCCACCGTCTGGATCAGCCTGCTGCGCCACCCCGACTTCGACCGCCGCGACCTGTCGTCCCTGCGCAAGGGCTACTACGGCGCCTCGATCATGCCCGTGGAGGTGCTGAAGGAGATCGCCACCCGCCTGCCGGACGTCCGCCTGTTCAACTTCTACGGCCAGACCGAGATGGCCCCGGTCGCCACGATCCTCGGCCCGGAGGAGCAGCTCACCCGGCTCGGCTCGGCCGGCAGGCCCGCGCTGAACGTCGAGACCCGGATCGTCGACGACCAGGACAGGCCCGTGGCGCCCGGCGTGGTCGGCGAGATCGTCCACCGCAGCCCGCACGCCATGCTCGGCTACTGGAACGACCCGGACAAGACCGCGGAGGCGTTCAGGGGCGGCTGGTTCCACAGCGGCGACCTGGGCGTCATGGACGCCGACGGCTACCTGTCCGTGGTGGACAGGAAGAAGGACATGATCAAGTCGGGCGGCGAGAACGTGGCGAGCCGCGAGGTGGAGGAGGCCCTCTACGAGCATCCGGCGGTGGCGGAGGCGGCGGTGTTCGGGGTGCCGGACGACAGGTGGATCGAGGCGGTGACGGCGGCGGTGGTCCTGCGCGAGGGGGCGGGGGTGAGCGAGGACGAGCTGATCGCGTTCCTGCGTGAGCGGCTGGCGGCCTTCAAGACGCCCAAGCGGGTGGTGTTCGTGGACGCGCTGCCCAAGAACGCCTCGGGCAAGGTGCTCAAGCGGGAGCTGCGCGACGCGTTCTAGAGTGCCTTCCCTATCGGATCATGAACGATCTGGAGACCATTCGTACAGGGCGAAGGGGGCTCCATCCAGGACGTTCGCGATGGCGGCTGCCGGATAGCCGATCATCTCGCCGCGAGGCAGGGCGTCCACGGGCCACCACGCGAGTTCGGAGCACTTGTCCGGTTCGGCGTTGTAGGGGTCACCGGTCCACTTGCGGGTGGCGAAGAAGAGGCCGACGCGTTCCGGGGCGCGGTGCATGACGTGGGCGAACGTGAGGTCGGCCGGGTCGATCACCACGCCCAGCTCCTCCCCGGCCTCGCGCACTGCCGCCTCGGTCACCGACTCTCCCGCCTCGAGGTGACCGGAGGGCAGGTGCCACAGACCGTCCCCGTAGCCGGTGCCTTTGCGCCTGGCGAGCAGCACATGAGTCCTGCTGTGAGTCTCACCGTGGACACTGTCGCGGGACTCGTCGTGGATGTCGCGGAGGAGGAGCACGTGCACGTCGACGATGGCCCGGAAGCGCTCTGGCGGTGTTGCGCGGCCGGAGTCGCTCTCCACTGCTGACGGGCCTGAAGGTGGCCGGCGGTCGAGGGCCTGGGTCCACTTGACCGCGACGGCGGCCACCTGGATCAGCTCGGCTCGCAACCGTTCGGGGTCCGTCTCCGCGAACGCCTCCATCACCTCCTCCGCCAGGATGTGCCTCCACGTGAGCACCCCGCCCGCGGCCGCCGCCTCCGTCTCGTGCCTGGCCCGGTCGGACTCGGCCACCGTCCCCTCGTCCCCGGTCCCGTCCGGCAGGATCTGCATGCCCCACCTCGCGTCCTGAGCCGCCCGTTCGGCCGTCACGTCCGCGAGCACCCTCGCCAACGACCCCGGCACCCCCGCGTCGCCATCATGTGTCATGGTCACCAGCTTTCCGAAGCTTTTCAGAGGGCCGATGCACGGGAGCTCGCGGCGGTGACGCGGGCTTGCAGCACCGGTTCGACGGCAGGCCATTCGGTGGCGACCACGGCGAACATGGCCGAGTCACGGACCTTGCCCTCCTCGCCGCGCGCCCACGACATGGACCAGGCGCGCAGCACGCCCTCGAAGGGGATGCCGAGTCGCTCCAGGGCCCGGCGGCAGCGGTGGTTGCGGGCGTCGGTCTTCAGGTCGACGCGGGCAACGCCGAGCACGTCGAACGCATACGACAGCAGCAACAGCTTCGCCTCGGCGTTGATCCCGGTGCCCTGCGCCGAGGCGGCCAGCCAGGTGAAGCCGATCTCGATCGCCCGCAGGCCGGGCCGGCCCGGCCACCTGCGTGGATCCCACAGCCCGGTGCATCCCACCGCCTTGCCGTCGGTGAGCCGAACCTGTGCGAACGGGGTCAGCCCGTCGCGGGCGAGTTGGGCCGCCAGGTAGTCCGGTATCTCGTGAGCGCGAGGCACCAACGTGAAATCGTAGGACGACCGATCCTCCTCGACCGCCTCCGCGAGATCCGGCGCGTGTCGCATCGCCAGCGGCTCCAACCGCACCAGATCACCGGCAAGGACAGGAACATCAAGGCGTACGCTCATCAGCTCTCCCTCATCGTTCCTGGCATTGGCACCTTTCCCGCGGAGCCCCGCCGGGGAGGTTGCCGGACCGTCACAGGGCCAGGTCCCTCGGATCCTCTTGATGAATCAACGAGTCAGGATCATGCCTGAACAGGCGGGGCACCGTCAATCCGCCGGAGGGTTACGCGGGGCGGAAGCCGGGGCCGAGGTCGGTGGTTCCCGCGCGTGCGTGATCCCTGAAGGCACGCACGGCCGGCGTCAGCCGCGCCTCCTTCGACCAGCTCACCCCGATCGTCCTGAACACCGGCGGAGACAGCGGTATCTCCACCACCCCCGAGGCGGACTCCGAGCGAGGAAGGATCGCCACGCCGAGGCCCGCCGCCACGAGCCCCCGTACGGTCTCCGACTCCTGTCCCTCGAACGCGATCCTCGGCTCGAACCCCGCCGCCGCGCACAAGTCATCGGTGATCTGGCGCAGCCCGTACCCGTGCTCCAACGTCACCAGCTCCTCCCCTACCAGTTCGGCCGCCCGTACCCGCGCCCGGTGAGCGAAGCGGTGGGACGGCGGTACGGACAGCACCAGCTCCTGGTCGGCGAGCGGGGTGCCGGCCAGCTCGGGGTCGTCCAGGGGCATGGGGGCGGCGAACACCAGGTCGATCGCGCCCTCGCGGAGCGCTTCGAGCATGTCCTGGCGCGAGCCCTGGACCAGGCTGAAGCGGACGCCCGGGTGGCGCTCGCGGAAGCCGCGGATGAGGGACGGCACGAGCGCGCGGCCCAGGAGGTGGAGGAAGCCCAGGACGACGCGGCCGGTGGCCGGGTCGATCTCCTCACGGACCTCGCGGGCGGCGGCGGCCATCGTGGTCAGCGCGCGGGTGGAGGCGGCGGCCAGGGTGCGGCCCGCCCTGGTGAGGCGGATGCCGCGGCCCGAGGGGATCACGAGCGGGGCGCCGATCAGGTCCGCCAGGGCGGCGAGGCGGCGGCTGGCCGTGGGCTGGGGGATGCCGAGGAGTTCGGCGGCGCGCGTCACGTGTCCCGTCTCGCCCACGGCGGCCAGGATGGCCAGGGCAGGGGCCAGGCGCGCGGCCAGCTCATCATCCGATTCATCCGTCACGGTATGAATTATCGCCTATTCGCGTATTAGACGTATTTATTAGCCTGGCTTAGCGTGGCAAACGTGGTGGTCATCGACGCTCCTCCGGTTCCCGACACGCGGCGGGTCAGTGCCGCTGTGGCTGCGGCCGGCGTGTCGTCCTTCGCGCTCCTGTACGCGCCGCAGCCCGTGCTCCCGCAGCTCGCCGCGGCGTTCAGGCTGGATCCGGGCAGCGCCTCGCTGGCCATCGGAGTGGCGACGGGGTCGCTGGCCGTGGCGGTCCTCCCGTTGGCCTGGCTGGCCGGGCTGGTGGGGCGGCGGCGGGTGATCCTCTGGTCCGTGGTGCTCTCCGCCGCGATCGGGCTGCTGCTGCCGCTGGCGCCGTCCTTCCCGGTGCTGCTGGTGATGCGGGCGGTTCAGGGCGTGGCGATCGCGGGGTTCGCCGGGGTCGCGGCGGCGTACCTGGCCGACGTGGTCGGTACGGTGCGCCTCGCCGGCGCGGTGGGAGCGATGATCGCGGGCAACTCGGTCGGCGGGATGCTGGGGCGGCTCGGCGCGGGGTTCGCCGCCGGGCCGATGGGGTGGCACGGCGCGTTGCTGACGGTGGCGGGAGTGTCCGGCCTGTGCGCCCTGTACGCGGCACGGACGCTTCCCCAGGCCGGCGACCCCATGGCTGAGCACACTGCTGAAGGCGTGGCTGGTCAGAAGGACGCGGGAAAGCGGCTGGGAGCCGGGCTGGTCGCGCCCTTCGCCGTGGGCGCGCTGGCCATGGGGGCGTTCGTCGCGCTCTACAACGCCGCCGGGTTCCGCCTGACCGCCCCTCCCCTCTCCCTCACCCCCGCGGCCGCCTCCCTCGTCTTCCTCTCCTACGCCATGGGCACCGCCTCCTCGGCCGCCGCCGGACGCGTGGCGGGCCGTCTCGGTCGTTCCAAGGCGCTGGTCGCGGCGCTGCTCGTGACGGTGGCAGGCTCGGTGCTCACCCTCTCCACGTCGCTCCCCCTCCTGGCGGCCGGCTTCGCCGTGCTGACCGCCGGGTTCTTCGCCGCGCACGCCATCGCGAACGCCTGGGTCACCGCCGAGGCCGCCCCGCACGCCCGCGGCCGCGCCGCCGGCGTCTACACCCTCTGCTACTACCTGGGCAGCGGCGCGGGCGGCACGGTGGGCAGCATCGTGTACGGGCACGCGGGCTGGACCTGGCTCATCGCGCTGACGTCGGTCTGGCTGCTGCTGGCGATCGTCGCCGTGCTCGTCCGCCGCCGCTCATCCACCCGGATGAGCGCTCCTGACCCGGTGACGGAGACGTGCCACCGATGAGCAGAGGAGCCTGGCGAGGTCAGCGGTCGGTACGGAGCCAGCGTTCGAGCGAGTCGGTCAGCCACAGATGCGTCGAGCCCAGCGTGGCCGCCGCACCGCTGACCTCTCCCACGAGCCGCCAGTACCGCCGCATCCGCTGATCCCGGTCGGGCGCCACGTTCGCCAGCAGTTCACGCCGGAACTCCGGGGTGTCGCCCCTCCCCCGCACCGAGGCGTGCGCCGCCACGAACCGATCGAGCTCCGGGCCCGACCGGGGCGGCTCACCCGCCCGCACCATGGGCTCGACCATGCCGCACGCCTCGGCGATCCCGTACATCAGCTCGTTCTCGTCGGCGATCAGCTCGACGTTGACCCGCCCCCTGGCCAGCAGGCCGCGCAGCAGGGACCGGTCGGCGACCAGGGTGACCAGCTCGGCGTACGCGACCACCTGCGACGGCGTCGGATCGACGGGCGGCTGGGGCACGGCCATGGCGACGAACCCGGTGAACATCTCCTCCGCGACCGGCGCCACCATCGTGCGCCGCCAGAAGTCGATCAGCGCGTCGCGGGCCGCGCATCCGTCCTCCACGGCGGCCAGCAGGTCCAGCCGGGCGCCCCGCTCGGCAGGGCTCGCCTCCTCGACCGCCCGCAGCAAGGCACGCCGCCAGGCCAGGTCCGCGAGCCGTACGTCGAGCGCCGCCCGCTCGGCCGCGACGGCCTCGGCCATGGAGCGCTCGCCGTTGAGCACGGCGGTGATGGCAGGCAGGCCGAGCCCGAGCCCGCGCAGCCGCCTGACCAGGCCGAGCCGCTCCACGGCCGCCCGGCCGAACCTGCGGTGCCCGCCCACGCTGCGCACCGACTCGATGATGCCCTCGTCGCAGTAGAAGCGGATGGTCCGCACCGGTACGCCGGTCAGCGCCGCCAGATCCCCGATCCCGAGCGTCTCGTCGTGCAGCGTCTTCGGCCGAGCTCCGCTCGGCACCCTGAGACGGATGTCCTCGCTTCGCTGCGGATCCGTCTCAGGCACTTGAACCTCCACTGGACTGGAGTTTCTACGGTACCGGCGTACGAGATCGAGAGGAGATTCGTCATGGCGACACTGGACACCGCGCGGCTGGCCGAGGGGCTGCGCGAGCAGACCGCGGGATTCGCCCGCGCGGCCGCCGGAGTGGACCCGGACACGCAGGTGCCGACCTGTCCGGAATGGCCGTTGCGCACGCTCGTGGGGCACATCGGGCAGGCCCATCGGTACGCGACCGAGGTGCTGCGCAAGGGCGAGCCGCAGCCCGTGCCGGACCCGTGGCAGGCCGCTCCCGGCGCTCCGGACAAATGGGCGGAGTGGCTGCGCGACGGCGCCGATGAGCTGATCGGCGCCGTCCAGGAGGTCGGCGCGGACACCGAGGTCTGGACGTTCCTGGGGCCGCGGCCGGCGGCGTTCTGGCTGCGCAGGATGCTGAACGACACCGCCGTCCACCATTACGACGCGGCGGTCACGACGGGCGGCGGGTTCGAGATCGCCGACGATCTCGCGGCCAATGTGATCGTCGAGGGTCTGGAGATGCTGGCGTCCCCCGGCGCGGAGGCGCTCAAGCCGGAGCTGGTCCAGCTGCGCGGCAACGGTGAGCGGCTCGGACTGCGGCCCCATCGGGCGGACGGGCCGGCGGACGGGTGGGTGATCGTCAGGACGCCCGAGGGGATGCGGTGGGAGGAGGGGCCGGTGGAGGGCGACGTGGTCCTGTCGGGGGCCGTCGCGTACGTCATGCTGGTGTGCAACCGCCGACTCGCCCTGGACAACGACCGGGTGACGGTAACCGGCGACCGCGCGCTGCTGGAGCACTGGCTGGCCCACATGGCGATCTAGCTGCGCGGTCGCGGCCGGCCGGGCCCAGGGTCTCACCGGGAGTCGCCCCATGACGACGGGAGCGGCGATTGCGGGGACCGCCGTCGCGGGTCAGCATCGGAGATGCCAGCCAAACACCCCATGGAGGCAGACAGTGTTAACGGTGATCGGCGCGGGATTCCCGCGTACCGGAACCACTTCGATGAAAGCGGCACTGGAACGACTCGGGTTCGGTCCGTGCCACCACATGTTCGACATCCTCACCAACCCCGACCGCGTCGAGCGGTGGCTGCCCCTGGCCACCGGCGGGCCGGTGGACTGGGAGGAGGTCTTCGACGGCTTCCGCTCCACGCAGGACTGGCCCGCGTCCTTCTTCTGGCGGGAGCAGGCGAAGGCGTACCCGGAGGCGAAGGTCATCCTGACCGTACGAGACCCGCACGCCTGGTACGTGAGCATGCAGGCGCTCGTCGCCAACGGCCCGATGCGGCACCTCCCGGAGGACATGCCGGAGGCGGCGGCGGCCGTGTTCGGTGGGATGGAGCGGCTGAATCCGGTGATGAGCCTGATCAGCCGGTCCGTGTTCGGTCAGGAAGGCGGCCTCAGGGGGGGACTGCCCGACGAAGAGGTGGCGGTGGCGGCGTTCGAGCGGCACGTGGCCACCGTCAAGGAGAGCCTGCCCGCTGAGCGGCTGCTGGTGTTCGACGTGCGCGAAGGGTGGGAGCCGCTCTGCCGGTTCCTGGGTGTGGACGTCCCTGACGGGGAGCCGTTCCCGCACCTGAACGACGCGAAGGCGATCCGCCAGACGATGGAACGGCTGGTCAGCGAGGGCACCATCGAGTCGCCGTTCACCCGGCGGGAGTGAGAGTCCCGCACCGCGCGGCCGCTCAGGTGTCCAGGTAGCGGAGGATCGCCAGGACGCGGCGGCTGTAGTCAGGGTCGCGGGGCAGGTCGAGCTTCTCCATGATGGCGTTGACGTGCTTCTCGACCGTGCTGAGGGAGACGTGGAGGCGGTCGGCGATGGCCGCGTTCACGAAGCCCTGGGCGAGGTGGCGCAGCACCTCGCCCTCGCGCGGGCTCAGGCTGCTCAGTGGATCGGCGTGGGTGGTGCGGGCCAGGAGTTGCCGCACCACCTCGGGATCGAACGCGGTGCCGCCCGCGCGTACGCGTTCGAGCGAGTCGAGGAAGTCGGCCACCTCCGAGACCCGGTCCTTGAGCAGGTAGCCGAGGCCGCGCGTGGAGCCGGCCAGGAGCCTGGCCGCGTAGTGCTGCTCGACGTACTGGGACAGGACGAGCACGCCCACTCCGGGATGGCGTTCGCGGATCTCCAGGGCCGCCCGGAGGCCGTCGTCCTTGTGGCCGGGCGGCATGCGTACGTCGATCACGGCCACCTCGGGGCGGTGGCGCTCGACGGCGGCGAGCAGCGCGGGAGCGTCGCCGACGGCCTCGACGACCTCGTGGCCCGCGTCGTCGAGCAGGCGGGTGAGCCCTTCGCGCAGCAGCACGGAGTCGTCGGCCAGGATCACCCGCACGAGCCCGCCTCCGCCCCGAAGGTGTCGGTCCGCGGCTCCGCCGTGCCGGAGGCCGCCCGGGAGGCCGCCGCAGCCACTCCGGGCACCGCCGCAGAAGCCGCCCTGGACGTCGCCTCGGGGGAGCCGCCGGGCTGGATCTTCGGGAGCGTGGCGGTGATCTTGGTGGGGCCGCCCCGCGGACTGTGCACGGTGAACTCCCCGTCGAGCGCCAGGACGCGCCGGGCCAGCCCCGACAACCCGCCGCCCGAGGGGTCGGCCCCGCCCTCGCCGTCGTCTGAGACCGCCACGCCCACCACCCGCTCGTCCTCCGTCAGCACGACCAGGATGTCACGCGCCCCTGCGTGCTTGATCGCGTTGGTGATCGCCTCGCGGGCGACGAAGTAGAGCGCGGTCTCGACCTCGGACACGGGCCGCTCGGCCAGCCCGTAGTGCACGGTCACCGGCACGCTCGACCGCTCCGCGACGCCCGCGAGCGCGGCGCGCAGCCCCAGCTCGTCGAGCGCGGTCGGGTAGATGCGCCAGGCCACGCTGCGCAGTTCGTCGAGGAGCCGGCGCGACTCGGTGTACGCCTGGGTGATCAGCCCGGCGGTCAGCTCCGCGTCGGAGTTGTGCCGGGCGCGGCCGAGCAGCATGGCGAGCGCGACACCGCGCTGCTGCACGCCGTCGTGGAGGTCGCGTTCGATCCTGCGCCGCTCGTCGTCGACGGCTTTGACGATGCCGGAACGGGTGGCGGTCAGCTCGGCGATCCGCCTGCGCATCAGCTCGTGGCTGCCGGGGCCGAGGAAGCGGTCGGCCAGCCGCCGTTCGAGCGAGCCGACGGCCAGGGCCATGAGGGCGACCAGGGCGAGGAGCACGGCGCCGCCGGTCAGGCCGAGCACCCCGCTGGTGGTGACGATCTTCACGCCGGGCAGGTTCACGGGCACCGGCTCCATCCGGCCCCACGCGAGGTCCCACAGCCCGCCGAACAGCAGCAGCCCGCCGACGAACAGCCCCGCCGCGCACCCGTACCCGCTCAGGACGCCGAGTGCGGCGCGCGCGATGAGGAAGCCGTAGCCGCCGTCCTGGCGCGTCGCCTCGTTCCCGAGCCACCTCGACAGTCTGGCCCGCTCGGCCGCCATCAGCTTCCTGCGCGCGGCCTCGACGACCGGGCGGGCGGCGGGGAGCAGCCGGCCGATCCACGCCACACACAGGAAGGCCAGCTCGACGAGGCCGAGAGCCATCCCCATCGCGACTCCGGCCAGCACCCGGGCGACCCTGCTACCTGACACGGGCGTGAAGTCTAGGCGGCCTGCTCGATGCGCGCGCCGCACTACGCGTCGCGGCGGCGCAGGACCGCGTAGCCGGCCGCCACGGCCGCCATCGTCCAGGCCAGCAGCCAGGCCAGGCCCTCCCCCGCCGAGTACGGGATCGGCCCGCCGGTCAGGTTCTCCGTGCTCCTCATGAAGGCGAGCCCGGCGAACATCGGCATCCGCATGGAGGCGTCCAGCGCCACCTGGCTCCCGGTCGTCAGCAGCATCAGCGGCAGGCCCATGAGCAGCATGAACACCACGGTCAGCGTGCCCGCCGCACTGCGCATCGCGGCGCCGACGCCGATCGTCATCACCGACACCAGCGCGAAGAACACCCCCACTCCGAGCAGGTCGGTGACGACCTCGCCGATCGGCAGCACGACGAGCCCGCCGAACAGGTCGCCGGAGAGCGCGATGTGGACGGCCGCCGTCGCCACGGCTCCCGACAGCACTCCCGCCACCATCATCACCGGCGCCACCACCAGCGCCTTCGCCGCGAGCACCACCCCTCGGACGGGCGTGGCCTGCAGCGTCACCCGGACGGTCCCGGACGAGTACTCCGAGGTGATCGCCAGCATCGCCGCCGCGACCAGCGCGAACTGGACGAACGAGGTCGCCGACACCACCGGCTCGCTCGCCGTCACCCGCACCCCGGTCCGGCCTTCACGCAGGGCGTCGGTGGCGGCCGCGCCGCCCAGCATGAGCGCCGTCAGCACCATGAGCGCCGCCGCGCAGGCCAGGCACCACCACGTGGACCTGACCGACCACAGCTTCGCCCACTCGGCCCCGATCGCCTGCCACAACGTCCTCATGATCCCGCCCCGTACTCGACGCTTCCCGCCGTCAGCTCCTGATAGGCCTGTTCGAGCGAGGCCTCCCTGGTCCGCAGCTCGTGCAGCCGGATGCCGGCCTCGTGCGCCAGATCGCCGACCGTTTCGAGGGCGGCGCCGGTGGCCTCGAGCTCGTTCTCGCCGTACCGCTGCACTGCGATCCCGGCGGCGCGCAGCCGTACCGCGAGATCTCCGGCGTGCGGGGTGCGGACGAGCACGGACGTCAGGGAGCTGCCCGCGATGACCTCGGAGAGGGACGCGTCCGCGATGAGACGGCCCTTGCCGATCACGACGAGGTGGTCGGCGGTGAGCTGCATCTCGGTCATGAGGTGGCTGGAGACGAACACCGTCCTGCCCTCTCCGGCCAGCGACCGCATGAGCCCGCGCACCCAGCGCACCCCGTCCGGGTCCAGGCCGTTGACCGGCTCGTCGAACATCAGCACCTCGGGGTCCCCCAGCAGCGCCGCCGCGATCCCGAGCCGCTGGCTCATGCCGAGCGACAGCGCCCCCGCCCGCTTGCGCGCGGCCCCCGCCATGCCGACCGTCTCCAGCACCTCGCTCACGCGCCGCCGGGGGATGCCGTTGCTCCGGGCCAGCGCCGCCAGGTGCGCGCGGACGCTGCGGCCCGGATGGAGCGCGCGGGCGTCGAGGAGCGCGCCGACCGTGCGCAGCGGGTTCCTGATCCGGTGGTACGGCACGCCCCGGATCAGCGCGGTGCCGGAGGTGGGGCGGTCGAGGCCGAGTATCAGGCGCATCGTCGTCGACTTGCCCGCTCCGTTCGGGCCGAGGAACCCGGTCACCGTGCCCGGCCTCAGCTCCAGCGACAGGTCGTCCACCGCGAGGCGGTCGCCGTACCGCTTGCTCAAACCTTTCAGACTGATCACACCGGCTCACGCTAGGTGGCGGCCGGCCTGGTCGGTATGGGGGCGGGCCGCCGACTTCAATGGCGGGAAACCGTAAGAGGGACGGGCAGGGACCCGTACGATTTCGACCGTGTTCGGCATTATTCGTCCCTGCGGTGAGCACGGGTGCCCGTCGTTGCGTGCGGCGTGGCGAGCCCATTTGTGCGGTCTGTGCCTGACGTTGCGTGACGGACAGGGGCACGCGGCGCGGCTGGCCACCAACTACGACACGCTGATCATCTCGGTGCTCACCGAGGCCCAGCTCCCGTCGGCCGCACCCCGCCGGATGGCCGGGCCGTGCGCGCTGCGCGGGTTCCGCGGCGCCGAGGTGGTGGACGCGCGGGCGTCCGGGGCGCGGCTGGCGGCGGCGGTCTCGCTGGTGCTGGGTGCGGGCAAGCTCCGCGACCACGTGGCCGACGGCGACGCCGCCTTCGGCACGGCTCCGGTCCGGCGGCTCCTGGCGGCGCGATGGGAGGCGGCCGGGGCGCGGCTCGGGGCCGAGGTCGGGTTCTCCACGGCCGTGCTGACGGCGACCGTGGACCGGCAGCTCGACCTGGAACGCGGCGTCACGTCCCGTGTGGGCGTGCTGGAGCTGACCGCGCCCACGGAGGAGGCGGTGGCGGCGGCGTTCGCGCACACGGCGGTCCTCGCCGGGCGGCCGGGCAACGCCGCCGCGCTGGCCGAGGCGGGCAGGTTCTTCGGCCGGATCGCGCATCTGCTGGACGCCGTGGAGGACCGGGCCGCGGACGCCGAGCGGGGCGCGTTCAACCCGCTCACGGCGACGGGCACCACGGAGCGGGAGGTGCGGCGGCTGTGCGACGACGCCGCGCAGGGCCTCGCCCTGGCCCTGCGGGAGGTGGACCTGGAGGAGCGCCACCTGGTGGACGCGCTCCTCGGCACCGAGGTGCGCCGGGCGGTGGAGCGGGCGTTCCGGGGGCCGCACGTACGTCCCGGCCGGGCCGGCATGCCGGCGGCCGCCGTCGCGACGCTGGTGACCTGCGGCCTGTGGCGGCCCAGGGGGTGGAGCAGCGAAGACGGCCGCCATCGCGGCGACAAGCCCTGCTTCCTCCGCGATCTGGACTGCTGCGACTGCCCTGACTGCTCCGGCTGCTGCGACTGTTGTGACTGCTGCGATTCCTGTGACTGCTGCGACTGCTCGTGCAGCTGACCCCGAATGCTAAAGTCGGACGGCGCGGATCGCCGCATCCCGGGTGAGCGCCGCGCCTCTTCCAGGGCGCCGCTCCTGAGCAGCACCTCGGCACGGGTGCGGGAGACGAGCGACTGCAGGGCGTTGGCGCTGCGGGCGGGCGGGTGCTCGTCCCAGATGGCGGCGGTGAGCGCGTCGAACGGCACGACGCGCCCCGGCTCCAGCGCCAGCCTGGCCACCAGCGCGCACAGCCTGGAGCCGGAGATCTCGACCGGCCTGTCCTCGTCGTCACGCACCTCGAACGGGCCCAGCAGCATCACACGCACGGCTCCAAGCTTCCCATCCACCGCATACCGCGCCGACCGAGCGCCCGCCCGACGGGGTCAGATGGGGCAGGTCAGGTGTCGAACATGGTCCTGGCCAGGTCGTACGACTGGCCGGTCACGTCCTCCTCCGCCAGCCGGAACGCCTCGACGATGGCGTCCGCCAGCGCCTGCGATCCCAGGCGCAGCGCGCGGGGGTCGATGTGCAGCGCGGCCAGCGAGCCGGTGTGCCTGAGCTCGACGACGACCTGGCCGCCGGCGCTCTGCCCGCGCCCCCTGGTCTCCTCCAGCCGGCGGCTCACCTCCTCGAAGCGAGCCGTCTGCGCTGCCATCTCGGCCAGAGCGCGATCGATTTCCGGGTCACCGGTATGAGGTGTCGTCATGGCTGTTCCTTACTCACTCGATCAGCGCTTGAAGATGAACGCCCTGGGCGCGTGCGCCAGCGCCGAGCGGAGCGCGCCCTGTTCCGTCAGCGAGCCACTCGTGACGAGGGGGTAGATGGTGGCGGCCGACAGGGTGCGGCGGAAGAACTTGCCCGCCGGGCCCGAGCCGAGCAACGTGTCGGTGACCTTCGTGGCGGGGAAGAACTTGCGCACGTCGCTCAGCGACTTGATGCCGCCGTTGTAGGCCATCTCGGCGACGAAGTGCTTGCCCGCGTACTCCCAGAGGTTGCCCATCGGCTGCCCGGTGGCCGCGGAGCTGCCCGCGTGCACGCCGGTCTTGAGCGCGGTCCACACGACGGAGTCCGCGAGCGCGTCGAGCCCCTCCCGGACGAGGTAGTTGCCGACGCGGCGCTTGCCCATCCGCATCTCCAGGATCATCTTGGTGATCTTCTGGAAGAGCGTGCGCTCCAGCTTGGCCCTGGCCACCAGCCAGTTGAACGCCCTCTCGGCCGCGATCCTGGCCGCCGGATAGATGAAACCGAACATCATCGTGAAGGCCATGGCGGCGAGCAGCGTGCCGATCCGCTTGAGCTGTTCGCGGTGCTCCTCCACGGCGTCGGCGTACTCCTCGCAGCCCGCCGCCAGGTCCAGCAGCTCCTCCTGGAGCGCGGCGTAGCGGGGGGCGAGCTCCATCGGCCACACGTCCGCGAAACGGTCCACGGAGCGGCTGTCGTTCGCCTTGCGCGCCTCGGCGACACCGAGGTCGGTGTTGTGGGCGATCTTCCCGATGGACGCGGCGAATTCACGCAGGGCCTTGGCCCGCGCCCGGAGGTTGCTCACGTCGGCCACGGGCACGTGTACGTCGGCGAACCAGGCCAGTGCCTGGAAGGGGTCGAACATCAGGCGCCTTCCTTGAGCGGCGGTGCCTGCGGGATCGGCGCCTCACCGACGTCGGGGATGCTGGGCAGCGAGTTGACGATCTCCGTCTCCAGCCAGGTCCAGAGCTTCTCCAGGTCACGGAAGTTCCCCGCGGAGCTGAAGTTCCTGTCGGCGATGCGCTTCATGGCGTCGGTGAGCGAGTCGTAGCCGTCGCTGTACCACTCGGCGAACGCGCGCCCGTCGTCGTCCCCGCCGACCAGGTCGGAGGTGGCGGCCAGCGAGGTGGACCCGCGGTGGAGCGCTACAACGTCGTCGCCGGTGTCGTCGAAGAGCCTGGCCAGGCCACGGATCGACGCCCAGTCGATCTGGACCTGGCCGCCGGGGGTGCCCGGGGTGGGCGTGGGTTGCGGCTCCGGGGACGGGCTGGGGTACGGGTACGGGTACGGCGAAGGGGAGACGGACCACGTGGGCGAGGGAGAGCCGGACCACGTGGGCGAAGGGGTGCCCGGCCACGTGGGCGAAGGGGTGCCCGACGGGGTCGGGCTGGGGGCCGGAGGGCTCGTCGGCGTCGGAGTGCCGGTGGGGCTGGAGGACTCCGTAGGCGTGGGAGTGGGGCCGCTCGTCGCCGTCGGGCTCGGAGAAGCCGTCGGCGTCGGAGTGCCCGTCGGGCTCGCGGTGGCCGTGGGGCCTGGGGTGGCCGTAGGGCTGGGCTCACCGGATGAATCAGCCATCAACCCTCCAATCACAACAAACGATCATGATCTTCAACAATGAGACAGTAACGCGGACAAATTTCCCGGAGGTTAATGTAGTGCTACGGGACGTTCATCCACGAGGGCGTGGCTTTGAGAAGTTCGCCCAGTTCATCGAGCGGCTCCCGCTCGACGGCCCCCGTACGCGCCAGATCCTCGACACGCTGGCAGAGCTCGGCCTCCCGTACGGCCCCGACGGTCGCGCAGCTCCCCTTGAGCCGGTGCGCGAGCGCGGCCACCTCCGCCGTGTCGCCGTTCTGGGCCGCCTGGAGCAGTCCCTCGAACGTCCGCGTGGCGGTGGCGAGATACGCCTCCGCCACGTCCGTGAGCGCCTCCGGCGACAGGCCCGCCAGCTCGGGCGGAAGCCCGGCGTACGCCGCCCACTCCGGGATCCTGGCCAGCACCCGCGCCCAGTCCACGGGCTTGGCCAGGTGGTCGTCCATCCCGGCCTCCAGGCAGCGGATCCGGTCGTCCGGCATCGCCGCCGCGGTCATCGCGATGATCGGGGTGTGCGTCTCCTCGCGCTGCCTGATCTCCTCGGTGGCGGCCAGGCCGTCGAGCACGGGCAGCTGGCAGTCCATGAAGACCAGGTCGTAGTCGCCGCCCAGCACGGCGCGCACGGCCTGCTCGCCGTCGTCCACCACCTCGACCTCGTGCCCGGCCTGCCGCAGCATGAGCATCGCCACCTGGCGGCTGACCTCGTCGTCCTCCGCGACCAGGATCCGGGCGCCGCCCTGCGCCGCGATCTCCGCCCGTTCGCGGGGCTCCCCGGGGCACTCGGCGGTGCCCAGGGCGTTCTCCACGGCGGCGAGCAGGCGGCGGCGGCTGAGCGGCCGGGTGATCGACTGCACGGCCCGCTCCCCCGCGGCGCCCGGCCAGGCGAAGCCCGAGCGTCCGGGCGTGACGACCACGATGACGCTGGTGGCCTGGAACATCGGGTCGGTGAGGACCACGTGCGCGATCGACTCGGCATCGGCGCCGAGGTCGAGGGCCACGACCGCCAGCTCGTACGGCCGCCCCTCCGCGACGGCGGCACGCAGCAGCGCGAGGGTGGCCTCCCCGTCCCTGCTCTCCTCCACCTCGAGCCCCGCGCCCGCCAGCGAGTGCACGGCGAGCGCGCGGTCCTCCGGCCGCGGGTCGGCGACGAGCACGCGCCGCCCCTGCAGGGCCTCCACCGACGGCTCGGAGGACGACCGGCCGGGCCAGGTCAGGACGTCCATCGGCAGCCGCACCCAGAAGCGGCTGCCGACGCCCTCCACGCTGTCCAGCCCGATCTCCCCGCCCATGAGCTCGGTGAGCTGCCGGCCGATGGCCAGCCCCAGGCCGCTCCCGCCGGTCCTGCGCGTGATCGGCGAGTCGACCTGGCGGAAGACGCCGAACACCTTCTCCCGGTCGTCGGGACCGACCCCGATCCCGGTGTCGGCGACCGAGAACCTGAGCACCGCGCGCGGGTCGCCCGGCGCGCCCTCGTCGAGCGCGACGTGCAGGTCGACGCCGCCCTGAACGGTGAACTTCAGCGCGTTGCCCACCAGGTTCGTGAGGATCTGGCGCAGCCGCGCCGGATCCCCCGACACCTGCCGCGGCACGTCGTCGTCGAGCCGCAGCGTGAGCCAGAGCCCCTGCTCGTACGCGTGCGGCGCGAACGGCGCCACCACCTCGTCGCAGAGCCTGGGCAGGTCGAACGGCACCTCGTCCACCTGGAGGTGGCCCGCCTCGATCCTGGACAGGTCGAGGAAGTCGTCGAGCAGGCGCAGCACGTTCTGTGCCGACTCCTCGGCGGTGGTGGCGTAGTGGCGCTGCTCGTCGTCCAGCCGGGTGCCCATGAGCAGGGAGTTCATGCCCAGCACGCCGTTGATCGGAGTCCGGATCTCGTGGCTGATCTTGGCCAGGAACTCGGACTTCGCGCTGGAGGCGCTGACCGCCTCGTCCCTGGCGGCGGCCAGTTCGGAGGCGTACCTGGCCAGCGTGACCTGCGCCCTGCGACGGCCGCGCGTCGTGTGGATCTGCAGGCCCAGCCCGATGAGGATGAGCAGCGCCAGCAGCGCCGCGACGGTCATCACGTTCGCCCTGAGCTGCTGCGCCGAGGCCAGCGCCTCGGCGGCGGACACCTCGGCGGTGACCGTCCAGCCGATGCCGGGTATCGGCTCCGAGGCCGACAGCACGGTGCCGTCGATGCCGTGGAACTCGCCGTTCCAGGTGCGCCCGGCGAGCGCGGCGTCCACGCGCGGGTCCTCGCGCAGGGACGTGAGCGCGAGCAGCTTCCTGTCGGGGTCGGCGACGAGCACGCCGGCCCGGTCGGTGATCAGCAGCCGGATGTCCTGTGCCTCGGCGGCCTCCTTGGCGAAGTCCTGGATGGCGTCGAGGCTGTAGACGACGGCGAGGATGCCGAGCATGCGCTTGCCGTCGGCGCTGAGGATCGGCGCGGCCACCGCGACGGCCCTGGACACCCCGACCATCGTGGGCGTGTACGCCTGCGACACGTTGGCCGCCCGCCGGTCGCGCACCGCGCGGTACCAGTCGGTGGCGCTGATGTCCTGGGGCAGCACGGTCTTGGGCTCGGCGCCCAGCATGCGGCCTTCGGACGAGACGAGGATCAGCCCGCTGACGCCGTCGCGCATCTGCTTGAGCTCGCCGAGGTGGTCGCGCATGGCGCCGACGGTGGCGTGCGCCACGGTGTCACGCACGCTCTGCCGCTGCGCGAACGCGGTGACGAGCTGTTCGAGCGAGCCCATCTGCTGCTCCACCACGACCCGGCTCACCGAGGCGGTCGTCCTGACCCGGTCGGTGACCTCGTCGCTGACAGCCCGCTCCGACAGTGAGATGCTGGAGGAGGTCAGCAGCGCCAGGGGCAGCAGGCCGAGCACCACCCACAGGGCTGTCACCGCGAGCAGCCATCTCACCGGCGTCCGTCCTTCCCCCTGTCCGCTCGGGTACAGGGTAGGAGGGAAACGGGACGAGCGGCGGGTCTCCGTGAGCAGAAGGCGCAAAACTCGATCTTTTGTAACAAAACCCGCTTAAGCTCACTCTGATTTGTAATAACTGGACCTGGACGAGGAGCTGGCGATGCCTGAGGCCCGGGACATCACCGTTCTCATCGTGGACGACGACCCGGTCGTCACCGCGGCGCTGCACGCGCAGGTGAACAGGGTACTCGGGTTCAGGGTGGTGGGGATCGCGCACACCGGGCAGGCGGCGCTCGCCGCCGCGGGCCGCTTCGCGCCCCGGCTCGTGCTGCTCGACCTGCACCTGCCGGACATGCCGGGGCTCGAGGTGGCGCACCGGCTGCGCCGGCCCGAGCAGCCACCCGCCGACGTCATCGTCATCTCAGGACGCAAGGAGTCGGCCACGGTACGCGCGGCCATCCAGCGCGGCGCCCTGTACTACCTGGTCAAGCCGACCAGGGCGGGCACGCTCGAGCAGACGTTGCTGCGCTACGCGGCCACGACCGAGCAGCTCGAGGCGGGCGATCGCTTCGTCGAGCAGCAGGAGATCGACCGCATCTTCCGCTCGCTCCACCTCGACCAGGGCCCCCGGCCCAAGAGCATCTCGGCGGCGACCGAGCAGCTGGTGCTCGACGCGCTGTCCGCCGTCGAGGAGGACGCCTCGGCGCACGAGCTGGCCGCGATGATCGGCGTCAGCCGCGCCACCGCCCGCCGCTACCTGGAGCATCTCGCCGAACGCGGGCTGCTCGAGGCGCGGCCCAAGTACGGGCCGACCGGACGCCCCCAGCACCGGTACCGCGTCCGGTGAGCACGCTCAGGGTGCTGCTCGCCGCACTGCTCTGCCTCCTGCCCACGGGCTGCGGCGCGGACAACCCCTTCCCCGAGGGCTCCACGATGTGGCGCATCAGGGAGCGCGGGACGCTCACGGTGGGCATCAAGTTCGACCAGCCGATGTTCGGCTACAAGGACCCGGCCAGCGGGCGGATCACCGGCTTCGACGCGGAGGTGGCCCGGCTCATCGCGAAGGACCTCACCGGCAGCGAGCGCAACATCCGGTTCGTGGAGACGGTGTCGCGCGAGCGGGAGAACTTCATCGCCCAGGGCGTGGTGGACGTCGTCATCGCCACGTACTCGATCACGCCGGCCCGCGCCCAGCTGGTCAGCTTCACGGACCCGTACTACTACGCCGGGCAGGACCTGCTGGTCAGGATCGCCGACACCACCATCGAGGACGTGTCGGACCTGGAGGGCAAGAGCGTGTGCACGGCGAAGGGCTCCACCTCCAGCGACCGGCTGCGCGCCCTGGCGCCCGGCGCCAACCTGGAGATCGTGGACGCCTACAGCGTGTGCGTGCCGGCGCTCGTGGCCGGGCGGGTGGACGCGATCAGCACCGACGACACGATCCTGCTCGGCCTGCTGGACCAGCATCCGGACGTGTTCCGGCTGACGCGCAAGCCGTTCGGGCGCGAGCCGTACGGAATGGGCGTGCGCAAACAGGACACCGTCTTCCGCGACTACCTCAACGGGCTGATCGGCCGCTGGCTGCGCGACGGGGAGTGGGACCGCGCCTTCAAGGACACCATCGGGGTCTCCGGCGCGACGCCTGATCAATCTCGCCCGGCCAATCGCTGAGCAGAAAGCGCATAAGCCTTTCGGTGACACATGCGGCTCCTACGGTTACGCCAACGCTGACCGAGACAAGGAGCGTGACGCATGACTCACGCGGACCTGATCGTGCTGGACCAGGTCAACAAGCGCTTCGGCGACCACCACGTGCTCAGGGACGTCAACCTGACCGTCAAGCAGGGCGAGGTCGTGGTGATCATCGGCCCGTCCGGGGCGGGCAAGTCGACCCTGTGCCGGGCGATCAACCGGCTGGAGACCATCGACTCCGGCACGATCAGCCTGGACGGGACGCCGCTGCCCGCTGAAGGGCGGGCGCTCGCCAAGCTCCGCGCCGAGGTGGGCATGGTCTTCCAGTCGTTCAACCTCTTCGCGCACAAGACCGTCCTGGACAACGTCGTCCTCGGGCAGGTCCACGTGCTGAAGCGGCCGAAGGCGGAGGCCGAGCGCAAGGCCCAGGAGCTGCTCGACCGGGTCGGCATCGGCGGTCAGGCGGCCAAGTTCCCCGCCCAGCTCTCCGGCGGGCAGCAGCAGCGGGTGGCCATCGCCCGCGCGCTGGCCATGGACCCGAAGGCGATCCTCTTCGACGAGCCCACCTCGGCGCTCGACCCGGAGATGGTCAACG
>NZ_JBFANV010000051.1:0-79611 GCF_040674955.1 Nonomuraea sp. NPDC049695
GTGGTACGGCACCGCGGTGCCGTACCACCACTGGCCACTCCGGGAAAGGGTGGGATCGTCAGCTGGTGAGAGCGTGGCCGTGATCGCGCGCGCGGTCTTCGCCCGCCACCCGCTTGGCTACGGAGCCGGGCAATTCACGGTCGAAAGCGTAGGTCACCGTCGAGTACACGATGGCACCGGTGTTGACCAGCAGCGCTTTGGCGCCGATGTTTCCGCTCGTGTCGCAGGCCCGGTGGTAGCAGAGATCGTAGGGAGCTCCAGCGGTGCCGCCGAACAGGGCCTGCTCCTCCGGTGTCTTCAGCCCATCAGAGCCGCTGAAGACACCGCCTGCGGGGATCCCCACCCCGACGAACGGGCCGTAGTCGGAGCGACCGTTGAACGCGGCGCTCGTGTGGCCGAGGTCGAGCCCCTCGTAGTAGTTCTGGAACGTCTTCTCGATGTTCACCCCCTCGTGCTCGGCCCCGACATCGTGCCCGCGATCACTGATACCGCCGAAGCGTGCACGGACGCGGTGCTCACCATGTACTCGGCGCTCACACACGCGCGATCCCCCAAGGTCGATGCCATACTGAAAGCCCTGGACGTCGCGCTGACCACGATCGACACCGACACCGCCAAGTACATCGCCGAACAAACGGAAATAGGTCTCGGGGACACCCAAGCCCGACAGATCTGGAGGCGTCTGATGACCATGCAGAACTATCGATTCAAGTCCGAGTTCGCCGAGATGCTCCGGGCTGAAGGACGGGCCGAGGGGCGAGCCGAGGGGCGGGCCGAGGGCGAAGCCCGTGGCGAGGCGAGGTCCGTGCTGATGATCCTGCAGGATCGCGGCATCCCCGTCGCGGAGCCGATCCGGGAGCGGATCATGGCATGCGCGGATCGCACCCTTCTCGAGAGCTGGCTCCTCCGGTCGCTCAAAGTCACTACTGCCGAGGAGCTCTTCGACGGAGACGTCTGATGACCGTGCGGAATTATCGCTTCAAGTCCGAGCTCGCCGAGATGTTCCGAGCTGAAGGGCGAGCCGAGGGGCGGGCCGAGGGTGAGGCCCGCGGCCGGGCGCGGGCCTTGCTGATAGTTCTGGCGGCGCGGGGCCTGCCCGTCACAGAGTCGGTTCGGGAGCGAATTCAGGCATGCACAGATTGCACCCTCCTCGAAAGCTGGTTCGATCGATCGCTCGAAGTCACCATCGTCGAGGAGCTCTTCGACTGACCCCGGTCGGCGTCAAAGCCAGTTCCGCCTCTTGAAGACCAAATAGAGCGTCAAGCAGACGGCCGCCATCAGCACGATCGCGAACGGGTAACCGAACACCCAGTGCGTCTCGGGCATGAAGTCGAAGTTCATCCCGTAAATGGTCCCGACCAGGGTCGGGGCGAAGAGGATGGCGGCCCAGGCGGAGATCTTCTTGACCTCCTCGCCCTGCTGGATGCTCGCCTCCGTCATCCGGGCCATCTCCGCGTTCTGCGCCTGCGTCACCAGCGTCGAGTTGACCACCAGGATGTTCTGCAGCATCGTCCGGAAGGACGAGATCCGCTCGGCCACGGTGATCGCGTGGTCGGCCACGTCACGCAGGTAGCTCTGCAGTTCGTCGTTGACGCCGTACTTGGGTGCCCCCGCGATGAGCGCGTGCAACATGCCCACCAGCGGCGCCGTGGCCCGCTGGAACTCGATCACCTCGCCGGACAGCTCGTAGACGCGCCGCGACACCGAGGGGTCGCCGCCGAAGACCTGGACCTCGATCTCCTCGATGTCCTTCTGGAGGCCGGCCACCACCGGTGCGTAGCCGTCGACCACCGCGTCGAGGATGGCGTAGAGCACCGCCTGCGGGCCCTGCTGGAGCAGCTCGGGGTCCGACTCCATGCGCTTGCGTACGGCCTGCAGGTCGGGTGCCTCCGCGTGGCGTACGGTGATCACGAAGTTGGGTCCGACGAAGACGTGGACCTCCCCGAACGCGACCTCCTCCACATCGTCCAGGTAGCGAGCGGCGCGCAGCACCACGAAGAGCGTGTCGCCGTAGCGGTCGGCCTTGGGCCGCTGGGAGCCGACGATGGCGTCCTCCAGCGCCAGTTCGTGCAGCTCGAACTCCTCGCCGAGCTTGACCAGCTCCCACTCCTTCGGCCGGTAGAGACCGATCCAGGCCATGCTCTCCGGCATCTGCTTGAGCCGTTCGAAGGCGTCGGCGAGCGAGCCGGGGTTGTCGACCCGCTCGCCGCTCCGGTAGATCGCGTTGTCGATGACGGTCGGCCGGTACGGCCGCTCCTCTGCGGCGCGCGGGTCCATCGAGTGCTCAGGCGCCTCCTCGCGTACCTCACCGCCGCGCCTGAAGCCCTTCACCCTGGCCATGATTCACTTCCTGGAATTACGAGAGCTCGTCGAGTCGTTGTGCGGCGCGGTCCCTGATGGTCTTGCGCCACATCGGCGTCCACCCGAACAGCAGCCCGTGCGGCCTCCCGAGCGCCATCTTCGACCAGCGCTTGAAGTCGAATTCGTCGTGATGGCGGACGATCAGATCGTCCTCGAACCTGAACAGCGCGTCGATCTCGTTCACGACCTCGCGCCCTGTGCTGGCAAAGGTGTACCGCGACGTCCAGTGCGCGCTCCCGGTGTAATCGTCGGCCGTTACGTCACGATATGCGGATTTCATTCCGTCGCGCACGCCGAGCTGCAGCCGCCACATCCTCATCACCCTGTCGCGCCCCTCGACCTCCTGGAAGATCGGATCGCCGAAGCTGACGTCAGGGTGATAGCAGCGCTCCATGGCCGCGAGGTCCGCGCGGCCCAGGGCGTCGAAGAAAGCGCGGATGAGCGCCACGTGCTGATCGTTCACCTTCCTATGAGATCACGGCCGCGCCGGTGTCCCGGCAGACTGTCCGCAACCAGTCACCACCGGACCAGCCGGGCGAGGGCGTTCACCACTTTCCCGGAAAGTCCCGGTTCAACCAATGGCGGCCGGCACCCGCTGTCAGAATGTTGTTCTGTGGCCACGGACCAGGCTTCGCCTGGATAGGGTTTCTCCTCGATGGAACAGCTCTGGGCCCACCTGATCAAGGTTCAGCCTGACCCCGACCCCTGGGTCGTGGGGGTCTCGGCTCTGGCCGCGCTCGTGCTCGTCGGCTTCCGCATGCCCTGGCAGGTGTCCAGAGGCCTGATCACGATCGCCCACGAGGGCGGCCACGCGCTGATGGCGCTGGTCACCCGGCGCAAGCTCGAAGGCATCCGCCTGCACTCCGACACCTCCGGCGTGACGCTGACCAGGGGCAGGCCCACCGGGCCCGGCATGGTGCTGACCGCGCTCGCCGGCTATCTCGCGCCGCCGCTGCTCGGGCTGGCCGCCGCCTGGCTGACCGAGAAGGGGCACATCACGCTGCTGATCTGGGGCGTGCTGCTGTTCCTGGTCTGCATGCTGCTGCTGATCCGCAACCTGTACGGCGCGCTGATCCTGCTGGCCACCGGCGGCGCCGTCTTCGCCCTGATCATGTACGCGCCGGCCGAGGTCCAGCAGGTCGTCGCGCTCGTCGCGGTCTGGTTCCTGCTGTTCGGCGGGATCAGGCCGATCATCGAGTTACAGCGCAAGCGGCGCAGGCGGCAGGCGAGAGACTCCGACGCCGACCAGCTGGCCAGGCTGACGTTCCTGCCCGGCGGGTTCTACGTGTTCTTTTTCCTACTGGTATCGGTCGTGTCCGCGGTCTTCGGGGCGTACCTCATGAATCCCCTCTAATCTTGAAAATTCGCACTAAACTCGCCTGCAACAGGGGGGAGTGCCGTGCTGCCAGTCGAGGACGCGCCCGGCTACCGGGTACTCGATCAGGCGGGCCAGGGCGGATTCGCCGTCGTGTACCGCGCCTATCAGGAGCGCCTCGACCGGGTCGTGGCGCTCAAGGTGCTGTCCGTCGACCGGGTCGACCAGCGCACGATGCGCAGGTTCCAGCGCGAGCTGCAGCTCACGGGCCGCCTCACCGGCCACCCGAACGTCGTGACCGTCTTCGACACCGGCGTCACCCGCTCGGGCAAGCCGTACATCGCGATGGACTTCTTCGAGAACGGCTCGCTGCGGGACAAGATCCGCAAGGAGGGCCCGCTGCCGGTGCCCGACGTGCTGCGGGCCGGGGTGAAGCTGGCCGGGGCGCTGTCCGCCGTACACGAGGCCGGGGTCCTGCACGGCGACATCAAGCCGCAGAACATCCTCATCTCCCGGTACGGCGAGCTCGCCATCGCCGACTTCGGCGTGGCCAGGGTCGTCGACTCCTCGGAGGTCTCGGCCACGTCGCAGGCGTTCACCCCGCTGCACGCCGCCCCCGAGGTGCTCACCGGCCAGCCCCACTCCGCCTCGACCGACATCTACTCGCTCGGCTCGACCCTTTACCACCTGCTGGCCGGCCAGCCTGCCTTCCACAACCCGACGGACCCGTCGATCGCGCCTCTCATGTACCGGGTGCTCGCCATCGAGCCGCCCCCGATCAACCGCTCCGACGTGCCGCCGCCGGTCCTCCGGACGATCCTGCGGGCGATGTCCAAGCAGCCGGAGCACCGCTACGGCTCCGCGCGCGAACTGGCCAGGCGGCTGCAGGAGGTCCAGGCCGAGCTGGGCCTGCCGGTGACGGACCTGGTGGGTCAGGACCCCGGCCCCGGGCCGTCGCTCTCCACCGTTCCCCGAACCCGTGTCGAAGACCCGCCCACCGGATCTTCCCGCTTCCCGGCCACCGGCAACCACCTGCCCGCCGCCCACCCGGCGCCGGACGCGTACCCGGGCACGCAGCCGCCAACCGGGCAGCACGTACCCCAGGGGACGGGTCAGGGCCACCTGGCGTCCGGGCAGCCGGGTGTGCCTGCGGCGGCCACCAACCCACCCGTGCAGGGCGGGGTGACAGAGTCCCCCGGCGGGACGCGCCTGCGGCGGAGTCTCGTGGTCGGTGCGGCGGTGGCGGCCGTCGTGATCGGCGGCACGGGCGCGGCGCTCTACGTCTCACTCAGGAAGCCGGAGACATCTCGGAGCGCCCAGCCGAAGACGTCCGAGCCCGTCATCGAGGACACCGGCACCACCATCGACAAGCGGTCCATAGCCGCGCTCAGGCCGCGCGGCCTCAAGGTGAAGGACGGGGGCACCATGGTCGTGCTGAGCTGGACGCTCCCGGCCGGTGCCCGCCGCTATCCCGTGGTCCTCCAGCGTTCACCGGTCAAGAAGGGCGAGCACCCCCTGACCTCCCTGGGCCAGGGCGCGACCGAGGCCCGGGTCGCGGGCCTCGACCCGGGCAAGGGCTACTGCTTCCTGGTGGGCGTGCCGCTCCAGATCTCGAAGAACTCCACGGTCGCGTGGTCCAAGCCGGTGTGCGTCCGCGGAGCCGTGGTCCGCTCATCCCAGTAGCTTGCGCGCCGCCTGCTCGATCTCGTCCTCCGACAGCAGCACGTGGTCGGCCGCCCTGCCGAGAGGGATGAAGCTGTCGGCCGAGGTCACCCGGCCGATCCTCCCGGTGAAACCGGCGTCGACCAGCTCCGCCACGATCGCCTCGGAGACGCTGCCGGTGTGCCGGGTCTCGTCGGCGATCAGCACGTTGCCGGTCAGCTCGGCCGCGCGCAGCAGGTCCTCCTTCGGCAGCGGCGCCAGCCAGCGCAGGTCGAGGACGCGGCATCCGACGTTCTCCTGGGTCAGCCGCACGGCGGCCCGCAGGCTCATCCGCACGCCGTTGCCGAACGTCACGATCGTCAGGTCGCGCCCGTCGCCGTAGGAGCGCGCCCGCCCGATGGGCACGTGCGTCTCCGCCCAGCGCCCGGGGGGCGGGTAGGGCGCGAGCCAGCCGCCGTCGCCCTCCTCGAACAGGTCACGCGTGTGGTAAAGGGCGATCGGCTCCAGGAACACGCAGACCGAGCCGCACGTACGGGCCGCCGCCAGGCAGGTGCGCAGCATGGCCGCGGCGTCGTCGGGCCGCGCGGGCGAGGCGATGACCAGGCCGGGGATGTCGCGCAGCGCGGCCACCGAGTTGTCGTTGTGGAAGTGCCCGCCGAACCCCTTCTGGTAGGCGTACGCGGCCACCCGCACCACCATCGGGTTGGTGTACGAGCCGCGCGAGAAGTACGACAGCGTGGCCGCCTCCCCGCGGATCTGGTCGAGCGCGTTGTGCAGATAGGCCAGATACTGGATCTCCGGCACGGGCAGCAGCCCCGACACGCCCGAGCCGAGCGCCAGCCCCAGGATCGCCTGCTCGTCGAGCAACGTGTCGAACACCTGCCCGGCGCCGAACCTCTTCTGCAGCCCCCTGGTCACGCCGTAGACGCCGCCCTTCTTGGCGACGTCCTCGCCGAACACGGTCATCTCGGGGTAGACGGCCAGCGCGTCGGCGAGCGTGCGGTTGATGGCCTGCGAGAGCGTCATCGGCTTGTCGTGCTCGGGCAGCTGCCCGGCGAAGGCCTTCTCCCTGGCCGCGGGCATGGCCGCCATCGGACTGATCTTCGCGATCAGCTCGGGCCTGCGCGGGGCGAGCGGCTCCATGATCTCCTTGGCGGAGCCGAGCCGCGGGCTGCGCGTCGTCTCGAGCGCGATCCGCAGCACGTGCTCGCGCTGCGACTCGTACGTCCTGAGCAGCTCTTCCGGCGTGCTCAGCCCGGCCTCCACGAGCAGCGCCGCCGTACGCACCAGCGGGTCGCGCTCGAGGTCGGCCCTGAGCTCACGCTGGGTGCGGTAGGCCTGCTCGACGTCGGACCCGGCGTGCCCCATGAGCCGCACGGTGGACAGGTGGAGGAAGGCGGGGGAGCGGTGCTCGCGGACGTGCCGGACGGCGCGGACGGCGGCGTCGTACGTCTCGGCCAGGTCGCAGCCGTCGGCGGCGAAGTATTCGATGCCGGGACGCCGCGCGGCCGCCTCCACCCAGCCCTTGGGCGTGCGGACGCTGATGCCGATGCCGTTGTCCTCGCACACGAACAGGATCGGCAGCGGCTGCCCCTGGTAGGTGGCGTAGGAGGCGGTGTTGAAGCCGCTCAGCGCGCTCGCGTGGTTGATCGAGGCGTCGCCGAAGCTGCACACCGTGACGGCGTCGGCCGGCTGCCAGTGGCTGGGCGTGCCGAGCGCCCTGGCCCGCTCGATGGCGAACGCCACGCCCACCGACCTGGGCAGGTGGCTGGCGATCGTCGAGGTCTGGGGGATGACGGCGAGTTCGGGATGGCCGAACACCTTGTGCCTGCCGCCCGCGATCGGCTCGCCGGCCGCCGCGGTCAGGCCCATGAGCACGTCGCGGATGCCCTGCTCGGGCAGCCTGCCCGCCTGCTCCGACCTCGTCAGGTAGAAGGCGCCCGAGCGGTAGTGGAGCAGCGCGGGATCGGTGGGCCGCAGGGCGGCGGCGACGGCCGCGTTGCCCTCGTGGCCGGCCGAGCCGATCGTGTAGAAGCCCTCGTCCCGCTCGCGCAGCCAGCGGGCCGCGATGTCGAGCAGGCGGCTGTCGACCTGGCGTTGGAAGAGCTTCAGGCACTCCTCGCCGGTCAGGGACGTGCCCTCGTGGACCGGCCGCCCCGGATCTCGTGCGGGGCCCGCCTTCAGCGCCGCAACCGCTTGGGTGAAATGAGTCTCAACTGTGTCCCGCGCCACACCACTGATTATGTCTGTGTTCCGCGCCGACGTCTGCCGTACGCCGCCCACATCTTGTTGACCAGCCCGATTGGCCCCGAGCTATATCTGTTTGTCAGATTTCACAACTTTCCGGCCGATGCGGACGTCTACTCACATGACATACGTGGCACCCTCAATGCCGCGTTGAACCCCTGGGGTATCCAGAAAGGAACCCGCATGTTGCAACGCATTCGTGTGGCGGCCCTCGCCGTCACGCTGGGCGCCGGGGCTCTCGTCCTGGCACCCACGGCCGCGACGGCGGCCGCGGATCCGGTCGTCACCCGTGTGGGGATCAACCCCGGTCCCCCGATCGACGTCACGAACGGCGCGGTCACGGCCACGTTCCGCTTCGCCACCAAGGGGACGGACAAGGCCGAGCTCCAG
Organism: Nonomuraea sp. NPDC049695; assembly: GCF_040674955.1. Taxonomy (NCBI): domain Bacteria; kingdom Bacillati; phylum Actinomycetota; class Actinomycetes; order Streptosporangiales; family Streptosporangiaceae; genus Nonomuraea; species Nonomuraea sp. NPDC049695. The sequence goes on from NZ_JBFANV010000051.1 coordinate 7,976, forward strand.
CTCAAGCCCCCGGGCGACATCAGCGTCGGCAAGCCCGTCGACCTGACGCCCACCAAGGACGGCGACTGGACCAGGTGGACCGGCACCAGGTCCTTCGACTCGGCGAACGCCGGCACGTGGAGCTGGCTCGCCATCGCCGGCGGCTCCTCGCGCGGCGGCACGTTCGAGGTCGTCTTCAAGAAGGCGCTCGACACCAAGATCGTCGACTTCGGCGCCAGTCCCGACTTCGTGGACAGGGGCGACCTGGTCAAGGTCTCGGGGCAGCTCCTGGCCGACGGCAAGGGGTACGGCGGGCAGACCGTCGCGATCACCTTCCGCGAGCGGGGCACCGACGCCTACCGTCACGTCACCAAGGTGACGAGCCGCGCCGACGGCTCGTTCAGCGCCGCCGTACGGGCCGATGAGACAGGCTGGTGGCGGGCCGAGTTCATGGGCACGTCCGCGGCCAAGGGCTCGGTCAGCGACACCGACAGGGTCGACGTCAGGCGGGGCGACGTCGGCAGCCGGATCGCCGGCTTCGACGCCCGGCCGGAGCCCGTGGACAAGGGCGACCGGCTCACGTTCAGCGGCGCCCTGCAGGTCGAGGGCCGCGACGGCGTGCGCGGCGAGCGCGTGTCGATCTCCTTCCGGGCCGCCGGCTCGCACCGGTGGGAGTACGTCACCAGTGACGTGACCGGCAGCCACGGCCGCTTCTGGGCCTCCGCCACCGCGCAGACCTCTGGCTGGTGGCGCGCCGAGTACGCGGGCACCCGCGGCGTGCGCGGCTCGGTCAGCGGCGCCGACTGGGTGCAGGTCGACCAGCCCGCCCCGGCGCCGGAGAAGGCGGACAGCCGGCTGATCAAGTTCAACGCGTACCCGGAGCCGGTCAAGCGCGGCAAGTACGTGAAGGTCACCGGCAAGCTGCAGATCGACGACGAGGGCACCTGGGAGGGCTACCGGGGCAAGGTGGCGCTGTACTTCAAGCGTGCCGGCTCCCACAAGTGGCAGTACGTGAAGACGACCTGGTCGAACTCGAGCGGCGGGCTCTACACCAAGGTCAAGGCGTTCAACTCGGGCCGGTGGCGTTTCGTGTTCGCCGGCGACGACGACGCCTACGGCGACACCAGCGGCTCGGACTACGTACGCGTGAAGCGCTGACCCGCTGATCGCCTGACCGCCTGATCGACGACTGAGGCCCGGGGACACTCGCCCCGGGCCTCGGCTCGTACGGCGCCTATTCCGCCCGCCTGAACTCCGCGATCCCGACCCCCAGCAGCGCCAGCCCCAGGGCGGCCACGACCCCGATCTCCAGCCCCACCGGCACGTGGAAGTCGAACCACCGGACTCCGGGGTTCAGCACGGCGTTCACCTGCGCGGGCACGTCCAGATACGAGAAGACCGCCTCCCGCAGCGGGTCCACCGCGTACGTCATCGGGTTGACCACGGTCAGCACGTGCAGCCATGAGGGCAGGTTGGCCAGCGGGAACATCGCCCCCGACAGGAACATCATGGGCATGATCGCCATCTGCATCAGCCCGAAGAAGGTCTGCATGTTCTTCATCCGGGCGGCCAGCATCACCCCGAAGGCCGTGATCGTGAACGCCGCCAGGAACATCTCCGCCAGCAGCGTCACGAAGAGCGGCGGCGAGTAGGGCACCCCCACCAGCCCGGCCAGGGCCAGGATGACGATGCCCTGGCCGGTGGCCACGATGGCGCCGCCCAGGCACTTGCCGATCACGATCGCTCCCCGGGAGACGGGCGCGACCAGCATCTCCCTGAGGAAGCCGAACTCGCGGTCCCACACGATGGACCCGGCCGAGAACATCGCGGTCATGATCACGGTCATGGAGATCATGCCGGGATACATGAACGTGCGGTAGTCGATGCCCGGGATCGACCCCCGCACCAGCGACCCGAGCCCCGTGCCCATGACGAACAGCCACAGCACGGGCTGCACCAGCATCGACAGCATGCGGGTGCGGTCGTTGAGGAAGCGCAGCATCTCCCGGTGGAGCACTATCTTGATCGCCCGCAGGTCGTGCCCGGCGCTGCGCACCGGCACGCGGACGCTGATGGCCTCTGTCGCCATGGTCATCGCCTCGCCATCGCTCTCATCCACGTCATGTTGTCGGCGCCGGCCTCGGCGTCGCGGATCGTGGAGCCGGTGTACGACATGAACACGTCATCCAGGGACGGCCGCGAGACGCTCACCGACGTGATCGGCATGCCGAGCTCGGCGAACAGCCTGGGCACGAACTCCTCGCCCGAGGCCACGGCGAACGTCACCGCGCCCTCGCGCACGGCCGCCTCCAGCCCGAACCGCTCCTGCAGCGCCTTGATCGCCTCCGTGTCGTCGGCGGTCTGGATCTGCACCCGGTCCTTGCCGACGCTGGCCTTCAGCGCCTCGGGCGAGTCGATGACGACGACCTCGCCGTGGTCGATGATCGCGATCCGGTCGCAGTACTCGGCTTCGTCCATGTAGTGGGTGGTCATGAAGATGGTGATGTCCTCGAGCAGCCGCAGCTGGTTGATGTAGCCCCAGATGGCCGAGCGGGTCTGCGGGTCGAGCCCCACGGTCGGCTCGTCCAGGAAGAGCACGCGCGGCGAGTGCAGCAGGCCGCGGGCGATCTCCAGGCGCCGCTTCATGCCGCCGGAGAACGTCATCACCTTGGCGTCCTTGCGGTCCCACAGCGCGACCATCTCCATGACCTGGCGGATCCGGTCGCCGACCATGCTCTTGGGCACGCCGTACAGCTCGGCGTGGAAGCGCAGGTTCTGCTCGGCGCTCAGGTAGCCGTCGAGGGTGGGGTCCTGGAAGACCAGGCCGATGTTCCTGCGCACCTCGTCGCGCTCCCGCACCACGTCGTGGCCCGCCACGGTCGCGCTGCCGCCGGTGGGGTTCACCAGCGTGCAGAGCATGCTGATGGTGGTGGTCTTGCCGGCGCCGTTCGGGCCGAGGAAGCCGAACACCTCGCCGGGCCGCACCTCGAAGTCGACGCCCTTGACGGCCTCGACCTTCCCGTACGTCTTCTGCAGCTGACGAACGGCTATCGCCGCGTCCCCGGTCATTCAGTCCTCCGCCAGGATCTGGAACATCGATCTGCGGGTCTTTTTGATCAGCTCCTTGGTCCGCGCCAGCTGACTGTCGCTGGCCGTGCGGACCAGGTGGGAGAAGGCCTCGTTGAGCTGGCCCCAGAGCACGCGCAGCTCGTGGTGGTCCTGTGGCACCGAGCGAGCGACCTCGTCCCACGGGGCCTCGCCGGCGTGCCTGGCCGCCTGCCGGCGACCCTCCTCCGTCAGGCTGTACGTACGGCTCCCGCCGGATTCGTCGCCGGTCACCAGGCCCTCGTCCTCGAGCTGCTGGAGCGCCGGGTACACCGAGCCGGGGCTGGGCCGCCACACGCCGCGGCTGCGCTCCTCGATGTCCTGGATCATCTGGTAGCCGTTCTGCGGCCCCTCCAGGAGCAGTGCCAGCAGGGCCGCCCTGACGTCGCCGCGGCGGACCCGCGGAGGGGGCGTCTCCCAGTGCCCGACGGGGCCGAACCCGGGACCGTGCGGGGGCGGAGGGGGCGGAGGGGGCGGCGCGAACGGGGGTGCGCCGAACCTGCCCGGCCCCGGAGGGGGCGGTGGGGGGCCATCCCAGAAGTCGGGATCACGCATGATTGCCTCCAACTATCGAGATATCTTGACGATATATCTAGATAGTTGGCATGAGCAAGGACAGATCGGACAGAGCCATGAAAGTTAGTGACCGCTAACGGAGGCGTCGATCGCCGCCCGCGCCATGGCGTGCAGCAGCGGCCGCATGTCCTGTGCGGGCAGCTCGCCCGCGCTGTGTGGCGTGGAGTTGAGCAGCCCGAACACGGCGTGCGTCGCGGCCCGCAGCCGCGCGGCCGGGCACGAGGGGTGCAGCTCGGCCAGCACGGTCACCCACTCCTCGACGTAGAGCCGCTGCAGCCGCCTGATCTGGCGGCGCTCGGGCTCCGGCACGTTGCCCAGCTCCCTGTCGTGCACCGTGATCAGCGCCGGCTGCTCGATCGCGAACGTGATCTGCACGTTGAGCAGCGCGTCCAGCGTCTCCTGCGGATCCCGGCACGAGGTGACCGCCGCGCCGGCCGACTCGCGCAGCCGCGAGCTGACGTCGAGCAGCATCTCCGACAGCAGCGCGTCCTTGCCGCTGAAGTGCCGGTAGAGCGCGGGGCCCGAGACGCCGACCGCGCCGCCGATGTCCTCGATCGAGACGCCGTGGAAGCCGCGCGCGGCGAACAGCCGGGCCGCCGCCTCGAGGATCTCCCCGCGCCTGTTGCGCCGATTTCGGGTAGGGGCGGTGGTGGTCACGTCTCACATGCTAGACGACTACGTTAATGATGACTAACATCTCGTGCTATGAGAGGGGAGTCATGAGCGACTGGCCGGTGCTGAAGTCGGCCGCCGATCCCGGCGGCGAGGCGTACAAACGCAACGCCGAGCTCAACGAGCGGCTCGCAGCCGAGCTGCTCGAGCGCCTGGTCGCCGCCGCCCGGGGCGGCCCCGAGCGCTCGCGCAAGCGGCACGTCGAGCGCGGCAAGCTGCTGCCGCGCGACCGCGTGGACGGGCTGCTCGACCCCGGCTCACGCTTCCTGGAGCTGTCGCCGCTGGCCGCGACGGGGCTCTACGACGACCAGGCGCCCGCCGCCGGGATCATCACGGGCGTCGGCCGGATCTCGGGCCGCGAGTGCGTGGTCGTCGCCAACGACGCCACCGTCAAGGGCGGCACGTACTATCCGATCACGGTCAAGAAGCACCTGCGCGCGCAGGAGGTGGCCCTGCACAACCACCTGCCGTGCGTCTACCTCGTGGACTCCGGCGGGGCGTTCCTGCCCAAGCAGGACGAGGTGTTCCCCGACCGCGAGCACTTCGGCCGCATCTTCTACAACCAGGCCACCATGTCGGCCCGCGGCATCCCGCAGATCGCCGCCGTGCTCGGCTCGTGCACGGCGGGCGGCGCGTACGTGCCCGCGATGAGCGACGAGGCCGTCATCGTGCGCGGTCAGGGCACGATCTTCCTGGGTGGCCCGCCCCTGGTGAAGGCGGCCACCGGCGAGGAGGTCACGGCCGAGGAGCTGGGCGGCGGCGACCTGCACGCGCGGACCAGCGGTGTCACCGACCACCTCGCCGAGGACGACGCGCACGCCCTCGCCATCGTCCGCGACATCGTCTCCACGCTCGCCCCGCGCGCCCCGCGCCCCTGGGACACGGTCGCGCCCGAGCCGCCCCGCCACGACCCGCGCGACCTGTACGGGATCGTGCCCGGCGACACGCGTCAGCCGTACGACGTGCATGAGGTGATCGCCAGGATCGTGGACGGGTCGCGCTTCCTGGAGTTCAAGGCCGAGTACGGCTCGACGCTCGTGACCGGGTTCGCCCACCTCCACGGCCACCCGGTGGGGATCGTGGCGAACAACGGCATCCTGTTCAGCGAGTCCGCCATGAAGGGCGCGCACTTCATCGAGCTGTGCGACCAGCGGCGGATCCCCCTGGTCTTCCTGCAGAACATCAGCGGGTTCATGGTGGGCAAGGCGTACGAGGCGGGCGGCATCGCCAAGCACGGGGCCAAGATGGTCACCGCCGTCTCGTGCGCCAGGGTGCCCAAGTTCACCGTGGTCATCGGGGGGTCCTTCGGGGCGGGGAACTACGCGATGGCCGGGCGGGCGTACTCGCCCAGGTTCCTGTGGATGTGGCCGAACGCCCGCATCTCGGTCATGGGCGGCGAGCAGGCCGCCAACGTGCTCACCACCGTCGGCACCGCAGACGCCGACGCGATCAGGGCCCAGTACGAGCACCAGGGCAACCCGTACTACTCCACGGCCAGGCTGTGGGACGACGGCGTGATCGACCCGGTCGACACCCGCACCGTCCTCGGCCTGGCGCTGTCCGCGGCGGCCAACGCCCCGCTCGAGCCCGCCGGTTACGGCGTCTTCCGGATGTGACGCGATGCTGTTCGACCGTGTTCTGATCGCCAACAGGGGCGAGATCGCCGTACGTGTCATCCGCACGCTGCGCCGGCTCGGCATCACGTCGGTGGCCGTGCACACGCCGTCGGACGCCGGGGCGCGTCACGTGCTGGAGGCCGACCTGGCCCTCCAGGTGCCGAAATATCTGGATATCGAGGCGATTATCGGGGCGGCTCACACCGCGGGTGCTCAGGCCGTCCATCCCGGATACGGGTTCCTCTCCGAGAACGCCGCGTTCGCGCGGCGGTGCGCCGAGGCCGGGCTGGTGTTCGTCGGCCCGCCCGCCGCGGCCATCGAGGCGATGGGCGACAAGATCCGCGCGAAGGCCACCGTGTCCGCGGCGGGCGTGCCCGTGGTGCCCGGCGGGGCCGAGCCCGGCGACTCGCTGGAGTCCTGGCGCGACTTCCCCGCGCTGATCAAGCCCTCCGCGGGCGGCGGGGGCAAGGGCATGGTGCTGGTGCGGTCGGCCGCCGAGCTGCCCGACGCGCTGGAGTCGGCCCGCCGTACGGCGCGGGCGGCGTTCGGCGACGGGACGCTGCTGATCGAGCGGTACGTCGACAGCCCGCGCCACATCGAGATCCAGGTCCTGGCCGACACCCACGGCAACGTCGTCCACCTGGGCGAGCGCGAGTGCAGCCTGCAGCGCAGGCACCAGAAGATCATCGAGGAGGCGCCCTCGCCCTTCGTGAGCCCCGAGACGCGCGCCCGCATGGGCTCGGCGGCGGTGGAGGCCGCGCGCGCCGTGGGGTACGTGGGGGCGGGCACGGTCGAGTTCATCGTGGACGGGACCACCGGGGCCCACCACTTCATGGAGATGAACACGCGGCTGCAGGTCGAGCACCCCGTCACGGAGCTCGTGACCGGCCTCGACCTGGTGGAGCTGCAGCTGCGGGTGGCGGCGGGGGAGCGCCTGCCGTTCGGGCAGCAGGACGTGCGGCTCGACGGGCACGCCGTCGAGGCCCGCGTCTACGCCGAGGACCCGGCGCGCGGCTTCCTGCCCACCGGCGGCCGCGTGCTCGTGCTCCGCGAGCCCAATGAGAGCGCACGGGACGGCGTACGGGTGGATTCGGGCCTGGTCGAAGGCGGGGTCGTGGGCAGCGAGTTCGACCCGATGCTCTCCAAGGTCGTCGCCTGGGCGCCGGACCGGGAGTCGGCGCTGAGGACGCTCGACCGCGGCCTGGCCCGCACGGCCGTCCTCGGGGTGATCACCAACATCCCGTTCCTGCGCGCCCTCGCCGGGCACCTGGCCGTCAGAGCGGGCGAGCTGGACACCGGGCTGGTCGAGCGGGTGCTTCCCGAGCTGGTCCCGTCCGTGGAGGTGCCCGGCGAGGTGCTCGCGGCGGCGGCGCTCGCCTTCCACGCCATGCCCCAGGGCGACGACCCGTGGGAGGTCACGGACGGATGGCGGATCGGCGAGCCCGCCTGGACGACGTGGCGGCTGGAGTCCAGGGACGGCGTGCACGCGGTCCAGGTCCGCGGCCTGCCCGGCGAGTCGGCCGAGATCCGGATGAACGATGAGGTCGTCCCCGCGCGCCTCCGGCGCGGCGGCGCGGACCTGACGGTCACGATCGGCGGCCGTACCGACCGCTACCTCCACGCACGCCACGCCGACACGCTCTGGCTCGGCAGGGACGGCGAGGCGTGGGCGCTCACCCGGCACCTCATCGGCGACCCCGGTGACCGGCCCGGCGCAGCGGACATGGGCGACGGCGTGGTCAGGAGCCCCATGCCCGGCACCGTGCTGGTGGTCAAGGCCCAGGCCGGTGAGCGCGTGAGCGAGGGGCAGCCGCTGGTCATCGTGGAGGCCATGAAGATGGAGCACACGGTCACCGCCCCGCGCGACGGCGTGGTCTCCGAGGTGCCGGTCCAGGCCGGCCAGCCGGTCGACATGGACGCCGTGCTGGCCGTGGTGAGTACCCAGGAGTCGTGATGGCTTATCACATGGAAGGTCTTCCGCAGCAGGTCACGGTCTACGAGGTCGGCCCGCGCGACGGGCTGCAGAACGAGGCCGCGGTCGTGCCCGTCGAGGTGAAGGCCGAGTTCATCGACCGGCTCGCGGACGCCGGCCACAAGGTGATCGAGGCGACCAGCTTCGTGCACCCGAAGTGGGTGCCGCAGCTCGCCGACGCCGACGAACTGCTCGGCCGGCTGCACAGGAAGCCCGGCGTGCGCTACCCGGTGCTGGTCCCCAACCACCGCGGCCTGGACCGGGCGCTCGAACGCAGCGTGGACGAGATCGCGATCTTCGCCAGCGCCACGGAGACGTTCGCCGCCAAGAACCTGAACCGGAGCCTGGAGAGCCAGTTCGACATGTTCGAGCCGGTCGTGGCCAGGGCGCTGGACAGCGGCATGCGGGTGCGCGCGTACGTGTCGATGTGCTTCGGCGACCCGTGGGAGGGGCCGACGCCGATCGCGCAGGTCGTCTCGGTCGGCGAGCGGCTGCTCGGGCTCGGCTGCTACGAGCTGTCGCTCGGCGACACGATCGGGGTCGGCACGCCGGGGCACGTGACCGCGCTGATCGAGGCGTTCCGCCGGCCTGAGCGGCTCGCCGTGCACTTCCACGACACCTACGGCCAGGCGCTCAGCAACACCCTGGCCGCGTTGAGAGCGGGCGTGACCACGGTCGACGCCTCCACGGGCGGCATCGGGGGCTGCCCCTACGCCGAGTCCGCCACCGGCAACCTCGCCACCGAGGACCTGGTCTGGATGTTGCGGGGGCTCGGCATCGAGACCGGGCTCGACCTGGGCAAGCTCGTGGACACCAGCACCTGGCTGGCGCGGTTGCTCGGCCGGCCCAGCCCCTCCCGCGTCGTGCAGGCACTGTCGAAAGGCTGATCATGCTCAAGGACGAGTACGAAGAGCTGCGCAAGACCGTCGAGTCGTTCGCCCGCGAGGTGGTCGCGCCGGTGATCGGCGACTACTACGAGCGGGAGGAGTTCCCGTACGACATAGTGCGGCAGATGGGCGCCATGGGGCTGTTCGGGCTGCCGTTCCCCGAGGAGTACGGCGGCATGGGCGGCGACTACTTCGCGCTGTGCGTGGCGCTGGAGGAGCTGGCCCGCGTCGACTCCAGCGTGGCGATCACGCTTGAGGCCGCGGTGTCGCTGGGCGCGATGCCGATCTACCGGTTCGGCACCGATGAGCAGCGCGGACACTGGCTCCCCAAGCTGACCTCGGGATCGGCGATGGGCGCGTTCGGGCTGACCGAGCCGGGCGGCGGGTCCGACGTGCCGGGCGGCATGCGTACCACGGCCGTGCTCGACGGGGACGAATGGGTGATCAACGGGACGAAGTCCTTCATCACGAACTCCGGCACCGACATCACCGCCGTCGTCGGCGTGGCCGCGCTCACCGGCGAGCGGGAGATCTCCACGATCCTCGTGCCGAGTGGCACGCCCGGGTTCCAGGTGTCGAAGAAGTACTCCAAGGTCGGCTGGAACGCCTCCGACACCCGCGAGCTGTCCTTCACCGACTGCCGCGTCCCCGCCGCGAACCTGCTGGGCGAGCGCGGCCGCGGCTACGCGCAGTTCCTGCAGACCCTCGACGAGGGCCGCATCGCCATCGCGGCGCTCAGCGTCGGGCTGGCGCAGGGCTGCGTGGACGAATGCCTCAAGTACGTCAGGGACAGGAAGGCCTTCGGCCACCCGATCGGCCACTACCAGGCCATCCAGTTCAAGATCGCCGACATGGAGGCCCGCGCGCACACCGCCCGCCTGGCCTACTACCACGCGGCCGAGAAGATGCTGGCCGGGGCGCCGTTCAAGAAGGAGGCCGCGATCGCCAAGCTGGTCTCGTCGAACGCGGCGATGGACAACTCGCGGGAGGCCACGCAGGTGTTCGGCGGGTACGGCTTCATGAACGAGTTCCCCGTGGCGCGCTTCTACCGGGACGCCAAGGTGCTGGAGATCGGGGAGGGCACGAGCGAGGTGCAGCGCATGCTCATCGCCCGCCAGCTCGGCCTGGGCGACCTCTGAGCGTCATCCGTGGTCGGTGCCGCCATGTGAGGTGCACGTCGAGGAGTTTGCGTGAGGAAGGTTGAAAGATCTAGTGTCATCTTCCATGACGGCTGAAGATCTTCTTGTCAGGAGGGCGGAGAAGGCGGACGCGGACGAGGTGTTCGCGCTGGCCCGCGAGTTCGGGCTGACGTTCAGGCCCGAGCGAGGAGCCTTCGACGCCGCCCTGCCCGAGCTGCTGGCGAACGAGGACGCCCTGCTGCTCACAGCCGTCGTCGGCGGGCGCGTCCACGGCTACCTGCTGGGGTTCGTCCACCTGACGCTGTTCGCGAACGGGCCGGTGGCCTGGGTCGAGGAGGCCATGGTCGGGTCCGGGTCGCGGCGGCAGGGGATCGGGCGGGCCCTGCTGGAAGAGTTCGAGCGCTGGGCACGGTCGCGTGAGGCCAAATACGTGGCGATGGCCACGCGGCGGGCACCGGAGTTCTACCACGCGCTGGGTTACGAGGCCTCCGCCACGTTCTTCCGCAAGGTCCTCCGCTAGCCCACCGCTAGCCCACAGCCTCGCGGCGGCCGGGCGACCGGCGGGGGATTCTGTCGTCTCCGGATGGCATCCTTAGGGCGTGAGTATCCACGCCATCAGCCCTCGGTTCGTCGGGCGAGCCCGCGAGCTCGCCGTTCTGGGCGATGCGCTGACCAGGGCGCGCGCCGGCGCGTCCTCCACCGTGCTCGTCGGCGGCGAGGCAGGGGTCGGCAAGACACGGCTGATCAGGGAGTTCACCGACCGGGCCGACGACGTTCTGGTGCTCGTCGGCGGGTGTCTGGAGCTGGGCACGGAGGGCCTGCCGTTCGCGCCGTTCACCGCCGTGCTGCGCGGGCTCGTGCGCGAGCTGGGGCGCGACGGCGTCGCGGCGCTCGTTCCTGGTGGCACCACGCGGGGGCTCGCGCGGCTGCTGCCCGAGTTCGGGGAGCCGGACAAGGACGGGCCCGAGGCGCGGGCGCGGCTGTTCGAGCAGGTGCTCGGGCTGCTGGAGCGGCTGGCCGAAGAGCGTCCCGCGCTGCTGATCGTCGAGGACGCGCACTGGGCCGACCGGTCCACCCGCGACCTGCTGTCGTTCCTGGTCCGCTACCAGCCCAGCGCGGCGGGCCTGCTGATCGTGGTGACATACCGCACCGACGAGCTGCACCGCACCCACCCGCTGCGGCCGCTCCTCGCCGAGCTGGGCCGGGTCGAGTGGGTGAGGAGGGTCGAGCTGCGCAGGCTCACCCGCAGGGAGGCCGTCGCGCAGGCGGCCAGCATCCTGGAGCGGGAGCCGTCCTCCGCCGTCATGGACCAGATCTACGCGCGCAGCGAGGGAAACCCGCTGTTCGTGGAGGCGCTGCTCAGCGAGGGGAGCGGGGGTGACGCGCTGCCGGAGTCGCTGCGCGACCTGCTGCTGGCCGGCGTCGAGCGGCTGCCCGACGAGACGCAGGAGCTGCTGCGCGTGGCCAGCGCCGGCGGCCAGCGCATCGAGCACGACCTGCTCTCCGCCGTCGCCGGGCTCGACGAGAGCGCGCTCTCCCGTGCGCTGCGGCCCGCGGTGGCGGGCAACGTGCTCGCCGTCGACGGCGAGGGCTACTGCTTCAGGCACGCGCTGATCCGCGAGGCGCTCCACGACGACCTGCTGCCCGGCGAGCACACCCGCCTGCACACCCGCTTCGCCGAGGCGCTGGAGCGCGACCTGTCGATCCTGCCCGCGCCGCGCGGCGCGATCGAGCTGGCCCACCACTGGCACTCCGCCCACGACTCCACCTGGGCGCTGGTCAGCGCCTGGCACGCGGCCGCCGCCGCCCGCAAGTCCACCGCGTACGACGAGCAGCTCGGCATGCTCTCCAGGGTCCTCGAGCTGTGGGACCAGGTGCCCGACGCCGCCGAGCGCATCGGCCGCGACCGGCTCGACGTGCTCGCGCAGACGGCCACGGTCGCTCACCTCGCCGGGGAGTACGAGCGCTCCATCGCCCTGGCCAGCGCCGCCCTCACCGAGCTCGACCGCGACGCCGACCCGATCAGGTCGGCCAAGCTGCTGCGCCAGCGCGGCCTGACCCGCTACGACCTGGGCCGCCCCGGCTACGTCGACGACCTGCGCGACGCGGCGGCGCTCGTCCCCTCCGACCAGCCGAACAAACTGCGCGGCCAGGTCCTGGAGAGCCTGTCCCGCATGCTTCACGGGCCCGAGGTCTGGTCGGAGAAGCTGGCCACGGCGCGGCTCGCGATGGAGATCGGCCACGAGGTGCGCGACGCCAACGTGGAGGCGCACTCACTGATCAATCTCACCTGGGCGCGGTTCGGCTACTCCGAGATCGAGGCCCAGCTGGAGGCGTTCACGGAGGCGCGCAGGATCGCTCGCCGCGACGAGGCGTACAACGCGGTGATGCGCTGCGCGATCTCCGAGTCCGACGCGCTGGAGGGGGCGGGGTGGCACGAGCGGGCCGCGCAGGTCGCCCGCGACGGGGTCGAGGAGGCGGGGCTCTACGGCCTGGCGCGCACGTCCGGCACGTTCCTGTCGATCAACCTGGCCGAGCCGCTGGTGTCCCTCGGGAGATGGGACGAGGCGCTGGAGGTGATCGAGCACGCGCTCGACCTCGCGCCGCCCGCGCCCTACCGGGCCAGCCTGCAGGGGTTCGCCACCGACATCGCGCTGGCGCGCGGGGAGCTCGACCGGGCGGAGAGGCTGCTGGATTCGTCGCGGAGCGTGCTGTCGCGCGGCACCTTCCGCGATCAGACGGTCCTGCCGCATCTGCGCAGGGAGGTGCAGCTGCTGCGGGCGCGCGGGCAGATGGAGGCGGCCGTCGAGGCGGCCGCCCGGGCCATGGGGGAGCGCGACCTGCTGGCGACTCCGCGCTACTCCTGGCCGGTGCTGGTGACCGTCGCCTCCCTGCTCACCTCCGTGGTGCCGCAGTCCGAGCGCGCCGCACCGCCGGGCCAGAGCGGTGAGGCGCTCCGGCCGGGGGAGGCGGGCCGCCGGGGTGCGCTGCCCGTCCAGTTCCCCGCTCCGGGAGAGGCCGCGCGCTCGGGTGCGCTGGGGGTTCTGGGCTCGGGCGCGTTGCGGGCCGGGGACTCGGGCGCGTCTGGGGTTGTGGGCTCGGATGCGTCGCGGGCCGCACGCTCTGGCGTGTCGGGGGTCGTGGGCTCGGGGGAGTCGCCCGTGCCGCTGTCGGAGTTCGGTGCGTCGCTCATGGCCGTGCTCCAGGCGCTGGGGCAGGAGCTCGAGACGGACGGCGAGCTGCAGCAGGCGTACCACCTCACCTTCACGGCGCTGATGGGTCCCGAGCCGACGCTGGGCGACGATGCCGCTGATCCGGCCGCGTGGCAGGTGAAGGCATGGGACCTGGCGGTGAGCGCGTGGGCGGCGCTGCGGCAGCCGTACGCGGAGGCGCAGAGCCTGGCGGGCGCGGCGTCGGCGGCGCTGGCGGCCGGGGACCGGCAGGAGGCCGCGGCACGGCTGGGACGCGCACGGGAGCTCGCCGGCCGATTGGGGGCGACGCCGCTCCTGGAGCAGCTCGACGTCTTCGCGCGGCGGGCCCGGATCGGGGGCTCCGAGGAGGCGGCCGACGGGCATCCGCTGGGGCTGACGGCCCGGGAGCTGGAGGTGCTGCGGGAGGTGACGAAGGGGCGGAGCAACCGGGAGATCGCCGAGGCGCTGTTCATCTCGGTGAAGACGGTGAGCGTGCACGTCTCCAACATCCTCGCCAAGCTGGGCGTCGCCACCCGGGGCGAGGCCGCCGCCACCGCCCACCGCCTCCACCTGTTCGACTGATGACACCGGGCGCCGGTCACCGGCTGCCGTGACGCCCTCCACGGCTTCGGCAGCGGGGTGCACCCGATGCCGCCCTTCTCGCCGTGCCGTGCCGCGCTGCGCCGAGCGGTGCTGGGCCGGGCCACGCCGGGTCGTCGAGCAGCCGTTCCTGCGCGCCTCGCAGCGACGGCGTGGCGGCGTGGCGGCGTCCTGAGTGCGTGGGCGTGGCAGTGCGGCGTCTCCCGCTCAGCTGTGGCGATGGGCCGTCCTGAGCGCGTGAGTGTGGCGGAGGGGCGTTGAGGGCCCCGGGGCCGTCAGCCGGTCAGCTGGGCCTCTAGGCGGTAGCCGTCCACCGTGACGTACACCTGGTCTCCAGGCCGGGCGTTCAGGCGCATCAGCACCGGCTGGAGGGAGTCGAAGACCGGCTGGTGGCCCTGCCAGACCAGGACGATGGCGTTGTCGCCAGGGCCCGTCACCGACAGCAGCGTGCCGGGGCGCATGCCGAGCTGGGCCGCGTACCCCTCCGGCACCGGCACGGGGCCGCCCCGGAGGTGCTCCGGGGTCACCTCGATGCGCTGCCAGCGGCGCGGGTCCGAGGACGGGCTGGGCAGCGGCGGAGGCGGCGTGGAAGGGGTGCCCACCAGAGGGCCGGGGAGCATCGGCGAGCGGCCGCCCGACAGCGCCGACAGCGTGGCCAGCGCGGCGGAGGGGTCGATCGAGCTGGCCGACGCCGCCGGGATGGGCTGGCCGCCCCGGTGGTGGTGGCCGTTGGCTCCGGGCGTGCGGCGGGGCAGGGGCTGGGCGGGTGAGGGGGCCGAGGCGGCGGTGTCGGGGCCGGTCTCCGGGGGCAGGGCGTCGAGCCAGGCCTTGGCGGAGTGGGCGCGGATGCCGAGCTCGGCCATCAGCTCCACGACGTCCGCGTCGGGCGGGCTGGCGGCCAGCAGCTGCCTCGTACGTGCCTGCAAGCCGTACATGTCGCCCACGACCAGCCAGCCGTCCTGGAGGCGGCGGTCGGGCATGAGCGTCACCAGCACGCGCCAGAGCGGGGTACGCAGCGAGGGCACCATCACGGGGTGGGCCGGGTCGGCGCCGATGAGCTGGTCCTCGGTGGCCGCCGCGCCGAGCCACTCGGTCAGGCGGAACATGTGCCCCGTGACCGGTGCGGATTCCGAGGAGCGCAGCCAGTTCAGCACCCGCTCCTCGGCGGTGCGCTGCGCCTGGGAGAGCGCCTCCCGCTCCACCAGCATCTTGTGGGCCAGCGTGCGCAGGCTCACCGGATCCTGTGCGAACAGCCGGTGCACGGCCACGGCCAGCTCCAGCTTGTCCAGGCTGCGGAACAGGCTGTCCACGACCCGGACCATCGCGTGGTCGGTGTCGGAGGGCACAGAACCGCCGGAAGGCGCGCCGGGGGCAGGTGCCGGATAACGCGAAGGGCCGCCGGCCTTGGAGTTGTCCCCCGAGCCGGGAACGGCGGGCATCGATCCGGTCGCGGGTCCGCCGGACGTGGTCCCTGGGACGGCGGGCATCGACCCGGTCCCGGGGCCGCCGCCGGGGACGGCAGGCATCGATCCGGTTGCCGGGCCGCCGGACGTGGTTCCTGGGACGGCGGGCATCGACCCGGTGCCAGGGCCGCCGCCTGGTACGGCGGGCATCGAGCCGGTGCCAGGGCCGCCGCCGGGGACGGCGGGCATCGACCCGGTTGAGGGTCCGCCGGACATCGGGCCGGCGTCCGGGCGGCCGGGCTGCGGGCCCGTCGGGCGCTGCGGGAGCTGTTCGGGCTGACCGGGGGCCGGGCGCTGCGGCAGGCCCTCGCCCGCGAAGCTCTGGCGCTGGCCACCGCCCTGGGACTCTGCCGGTCCAGAGCCGCCCTGCGCGGGGAACGCCCCCGTCTGCCGCTGCGGGCCGCTGTCCGCGGACTGCTGCGCCGGGAAAGGGCCGCTCTGGCGGTCAGAGGGCGGCTGTTGCCCTGGAAGGGGTTCGCCCTGCTGCGCTGGGAAGGAGCCGGTCTGGCGATCCGCCGGCCGCTGCGTGGGGGAGGAACCGGGCTGGCGCTGTGGGGCGGGGTCCGAGGGCTGAGCGGCGAAGGACCCGGTCTGGACGCCCGAGGGCGGCCCCGAGACGGGCAGGGCCGGGAACGAGCCCGTCTGGCGCTGCGGGGCGCCGTCCGGGGGCAGGGAGGCGGCCTGGCCCTGGCTCGCGAACGGGCCGGTGGCGCCCGGCCGCTGCCCGGCGTCCTCGGCCGTGGAGCCGCCCACGGCGGCGAACGTGCCGGTCTGCGGCCCCCCGTCCGGCTGGGCCGGGAAGGAGCCCGTGCCCCGGGGCGAAACCTGGAGCGGCCGGGTGACCTCAGGATGCTCGGCCGTGACCGGGGCCTCCCGCTGGGCCGGGATGCGGCCGAGGATCTCGCGGAAGACCGACCCGATCACCGCTTCCGGCGTCGCCGACGGCGTGCCCAGGTCGCTGGGGGACAGGCGGCGCAGCCGCTGCCAGCCGCCGAGCCCCGTGATCGCCGTACGGGTGGCCTCAGGCCAGCCCGGCAGAGCCGGATCGACGTGATGAACGGTCAGCGCCGGCAGCAGGTCGCACAGCGGCAGATGATCCCAGCGAGAGGAGGCCAGCCGCGCCAGACGTTCGCAGATCCAGTCGAGCCCCGCCGTGCCGAGCGCCCTCGAGAGCGCGAGCGAGGACCACCACCCCGCGGGAAGACGCGGATCGCCCAGCGCCTCGGCCACCTGTTGTGGGCGGCTCCAGCGCAGCGCAGGGACCAGGTCGCTCAGGCAGATCGATGACTCGACTTCCATCGGCGGACCTTATCCTCCCCAGTGGGCCGCGTGGTGCTGGCCGTAACGCGTGTGGCTAATGGTGCAGCTTACGCGGCAAGCTATCAATCAGTGTGAATAGGGTAAAGACGGTTCAGATCCAAACCGTACCGTGGCCGACCGCCCACCTGGGCCACACATTCCGCACCAGCACGGCAACCTGCCTCCAAAGCCGCCTCTTCGCTGACACCCTGCAAAGTTCCTGTGAGGAAGCCGGCGGCGAACGCGTCACCCGCCCCCGTCGAGTCCACGACCTCGGCGGACACCCCCGCGGCCGTCGCGACGATCTCGCCGTCCACGGCGGCCACCGCGCCCTGCGCTCCGAGCTTCACGACCGCTGTGCCGTAAGTCTCACTCAAAAGTACGGCGGCGCGCTCCGCGGTGGTGGCGCCGGTCAGCAGAAGGGCCTCGTCGAGGTTCGGCAGGATCAGCCCGGCGGGGGCGGACTCGCGGAGGAACCGTTCGACGCCGAAGTCGCGCAGCGGGCCGGTGGAGGCCGGGTCGATGCTGATCGCGATCCCGGCGGCCGCCGCCTCGGCCATCGCCCGCCTGGCCAGCCGCAGCCCGGCGTCGGCGAACATCACGTAGCCGGACAGGTGGAGCCGCGCGACGCCGTCGAGCAGGGCGGGGTCCCAGTCGGCCTCGGAGATCAGGCCGCCGGCGCCGCGGTTGGTGAGCATCGTACGCTCGCCGGTCCTGTCCACCATCGCGATCACGACCGCGGTCGGGCGGTCGGGATCGACGACGACGTGCGTGCGCACGCCCGTCCTGGCCAGTTCGGTGGTGTGCCACTCGCTGCTGTCATAGCCGAGCCGGGCCAGCAGGCGCACGTCGGCGCCCAGGCGGGCGGCCCAGGCGGCGGTGTTCGCGCCGGAGCCGCCGGGGCGCAGGACGATGTCGGCGGACGTGTCGGTGCCCGACATGACCGGCGAGCCGTGCAACGCCACCACGTCGGTGACCACGTCACCGACGACCAGGAGGGCGTTGCCCGTCACGATCGTGCCCAGGACAGGGCGATCTGGGCGGCCAGGGCGGTGTTGCCGCGCACGGCGGCCAGGTTGGCCTCCAGGGAGGCGCCGGCGGTGCCGTCGACCAGGTACGAGAGCAGGAACGGCGTGATCGCCTGCCCCTTGACGCCCTCGCGCTCCGCGGCGGCCAGCGCCTCGGCCAGCACCCGGTCATGGAGCTCCGGGTCGAGCTGCTGGTCCTCGGGGACCGGGTTGGCGACGATCAGCGCCGTCTCCTGGCCGCCGAGCGCGTCCTGACCGCGCATGATCGCCGCCGCCTCGTCGGGCGACTCGATCCGCCAGTCGATCGGCAGGCCGGAGGAGTGCAGGTAGAAGCCGGGGAAGGTGTCCGTACGGTATCCCGCCACGGTCACGCCGCGCGTCTCGAGGCGCTGGAGCGTCGCGGGCACGTCGAGGATGGACTTGACGCCGGCGCAGACGACCGTGATGCGGGTACGCGCCAGCGTGTCGAGGTCGGCCGACTCGTCCTGGTCCTCGGTCCATCCGCGGTGCACGCCGCCCAGCCCGCCGGTGGCGAAGATCCGGATGCCGGCGCGGGCGGCCAGGAACGACGTGGCGGACACGGTCGTCGCGCCGCTGGCCTTGAGCGCCGCGGCCACAGGCAGGTCCCGCTGTCCCAGCTTGCGCAGGCCGGGCTCGCCGGCGATGCGCTCAAGCTCCGCCTCGTTCAGGCCGATGCGGGGTACGCCGTCCAGCACGGCGATCGTGGCCGGCACGGCGCCCGCGGCCCGGACGACCCCCTCCAGCTCGCGCGCCACCTCGAGGTTGCGCGGCTGCGGCAGCCCGTGGGAAATGATCGTGGACTCCAGGGCCACGACGGGCGCGCCACTCGCCAGGGCCTCGGCGACCTCGTCAGACGGCTGGAGAACGGAGTCGGGGGTGCTGCGCATGTGTGTTTTGTGCTCCTTGAGAGGTCCTGGCCTGTTAGGGCGAACGGCGAATTTTACGCGATTTGTTCAGAACACGACACGTTGCGGCGCTGGTCGGACGGTCGTCCACCTGAGGATCACACGAGCGGTGCCGCCCACGCCAGCGACCCGCCAGCGCCAGGGAGGCCGTGTGACGGCCGGCCGGGCCGCGTGAAGATCGGCGGACGCCGGGAGAAATGTCCGGTTGTGTGCGTTGACGGGTGGTGCGGGGTCGGTCGTAGGGTGCGGGAATGGGTTCGTATGACGTGGTCGTGGCCGGAGGCGGGCACAACGGGTTGGTGGCGGCCGCTTACCTGGCCCGGGCCGGGCGCAGCGTGCTGGTGCTGGAGCGTCAGGACCACGTGGGCGGCCTGGCGATCTCCGCGCGGGCCTTCCCGGGCGTCGACGTACGGCTGTCGCGCTACTCCTACCTGGTCAGCCTCCTCCCCTCCCAGATCGTCCGCGATCTCGGGCTCGACCTGGAGCTGCGCCGCCGCCGCTACGCCTCGTACACCCCCAAAGGCGACACCGGACTGCTCGTCGACAACGAGGACGCGCGGGCGACGGCGGCCTCGTTCGCGCGCGTCACCGGCGGTGCGGCCGACCACAAGGCGTGGCAGGACTTCTACGGCCTGACCGCCCGCGTGGCGCGGGCCATCGCGCCCACGCTGCTCGAACCCCTTCCCACCGCCTCCGAGGTCGAGCGGCTCGTCGGGCCCGAGGCGTGGCGTGACCTGTTCCGGCAGCCGATCGGCCGGACCGTGGCCGAGCGGTTCGGCGACGACACCGTGCGCGGCGTCGTGCTCACCGACGCGCTGATCGGCACGTTCGCCGACCCCGCCACCGACCTGCTGGCCAACCGCTGCTTCCTCTACCACGTGATCGGCGACGGCACCGGCGAGTGGAACGTCCCCGTCGGCGGCATGGGCGCCGTCTCCGGGGCGCTCGAGGCGGCGGCCAGGCAGGCGGGCGCCGAGATCAGGACCGGGGCCGAGATCGTCGGGATCTCGTCGTCCGGCGAGGTCACGTTCGCGGCCGGGGACGGCGAGCACACGGTGAACGGCGGGCACGTGCTGGTCAACCTGCCGCCCGCCGTGCTCGACCGGGTGCTGCGCCGTCCCGCGACGGTGCCCGAGGGCGCGCAGCTCAAGGTCAACATGGTGCTGACGAGGCTGCCCCGGCTGAAGGACGCGTCCGTGGATCCCCGGGCGGCCTTCAGCGGTACGTTCCACATCAACGAGGGACGCGACCAGCTCGACACGGCATATCAACAGGCGGTAAGAGGCCAAATTCCGGAATTGCCCCCGGCGGAGGTCTATTGCCATTCGCTGACTGACCCGTCCATTCTCGGCCCGGAGCTCAGAGGCAGGGCCGAGACGATGACGCTCTTCGGCCTCCACCTGCCCGCCCGACTTTTCCGGAAAAATCCAGAAGAAGCCAGGAAAGCGGCGCTGGCGGCCACCTTCGCGTCCGTCAACTCCGTCCTGGCAGAGCCCATCGAAGAATGCCTGCTCAAGGCCCCCGACGGCACCCCGTGCGTCGAGGCCAGAACCCCTGTGGACCTCGAAAGGGAGGCCGGGCTTCCGGGCGGCCACATTTTCCACACCGACCTGAGCTGGCCGTACGCGGAAGAAGGCGAGAGATGGGGCGTGGAGACCGAGCACGAACGCATCCTGATGTGCGGGGCGAGCGCCCGCAGGGGTGGCGGCGTGAGCGGAATCGCCGGGCATAACGCGGCCATGGCGGTACTGCGGCGCTGATCCGCCGGAGCGTCAGTCCTCGGAGATCAGCTTCATGGCCACCTCCATGGCCACGGCCTGCCGCTCCGACTCCGGCACGTCCATGTCGATGGGGAACGCCACGCTCCCCATGATCACCGCGACCACCGCCAGCCGCGCCTCGAACCGCCGTACCGGACTCGCGCCCGGCACCTCCAGCAGCGACACCATCTTGAGCATCTCGGCCCGCATCCGCTCGCCGGTCGGTATCTCCTGCATCACGCCCTGATTCACCTGCGCGAACTTGACCAGGGGCTGCCACTGGTCCTCGAGCAGCTCGCCGATCCGCCGCAGGATCTCCCGCCTGGCCTCGGGGGTCCTGGGCTGCTCACGCCCCCACTCCACCAGCTCCTCGAGCGACGAGAGCAGCCCCTCCACGACGCTGGCCAGGATCGCCTCCTTGGTGCGGAAGTGGTAGTAGAGCGCCGGCCTGGTGATCTCCAGCCGCTCCGCCACCTCCTGCAACGTGGTCTGCTCGTATCCCCGCTCGGCGAACAGCTCCAGCGCCACCTGCTGGATCCGGTCCTTGGTGTCCGTCCGCCGCCCTGCCATGCCGCTCCCATCACTTGACGGCCGGCCTCGCGATCACTTACTTTCGCGTAAGTAAGCAATGCGATCCGGCTTATAGGGAGCAAGACTATGGCTCAGACCTTCCCCGTCCAGCGCACCTGCCCCTTCGCGCCCCCGCCCGAGTACGAGCGGATGCGCGAGGAGGCCCCGCTCGTCCGGGTCTCACTCCCCGGCGGCGAGGTGTGGCTGGTCACCAGGCTCGCCGAGGCCAAGCAGGTCCTGTCGGGCACAGGCATCAGCACCAACCCGGAGACCCCCGGCCACCCCCACTGGGCGCTCCAACCGGAGCCGCCGACGCCGGAGGAGCGGGCCGCGCTGCGGGCGTTCGCGGTCGGCCACTTCATCGACCTCGACCCGCCCGAACACGGCAGGTTCCGGCGGCTGCTCATCCCCGAGTTCACCGTCAGGCGCATGAAGGAGCTGCGGCCCGGCATCCAGCGCATCACCGACGAGCTCATCGACGACATGCTGGCCAAGGGCGACGAGGCGGAGCTGGTGGAGGCGTTCGGGCTGGCGCTGCCGTCGCTGGTCATCTGCCAGCTCCTCGGGGTCCCGTACGAGGACCGCGAGTTCTTCCAGTCGCGCACCCGGCAGGCGCTGTCCAACTTCGATGATCCGGACGTGAGCCGGGCCGCGATGATGGAGATCAGGGACTTCCTCGACGGCCTGGTCACCAAGGTCGAGCGGCAGCCCGGGGACAACCTGCTCGGGCGGCTGATCCAGAGCGGGCAGCTCACCCACGACGAGCTCGTGGGCGTGATCTTCCTGCTGCTCGTCGCCGGTCACGAGACCACCGCCAACATGGTCCCGCTCGCCGCGCTCACCCTCATGCGCCACCCGGACCAGCTCGCCGCACTGCGCGCGAACCCGGACAAGTGGCCCATGGCCGTGGACGAGCTGCTGCGCTACCACTCGGTGGTCGACTGGGTGGCGTTCGACCGGGTGGCCACCGAGGACCAGGAGATCGGCGGGCAGCTCGTCAGGAAGGGCGAGGGCATCTTCGTGCTCGGAGCCTCCGCCAACAGGGACGAGCGGGCGTTCGAGCGGCCGGACGAGTTCGACGTCGAGCGCGGGGCCCGCCACCATGTCGCGTTCGGGTACGGTGTGCACCAGTGCCTGGGCCAGAACCTGGCCAGGGCCGAGATGGAGATCGCGCTGCGCACGCTGTTCGAGCGCGTCCCCGGCCTGCGGGTCACGGTGCCCGACGAGGAGCTGCCCATGAAGGGCGACGGGCCCATCTTCGGCCTCAAAGCGATGCCTGTCGCGTGGTGATCCTCATGAAACGCGGATGAGTGCGTTTATCAGGTTCTCATGATGAGCCTCTAGCGTTTGTCCCATGAGTGAGCCCGCACGGTTGCTGGTGGTGGACGACGAGCCCGCGTTGCGCGAGGCGTTGCAGTCGAGCCTGGAGTTCGAGGGCTACAAGGTCGTCACGGCCAACGACGGGCAGGCGGCACTTGAGGCGCTGGCGCAGGAGTCCTACGACGCGGTGCTGCTCGACGTCATGATGCCCAGGCTCGACGGTCTGACCGCGTGCCGCCGGCTGCGGGCGTCCGGCAACCACATCCCGGTCCTCATGCTCACGGCCCGCGACGCCGTGGGCGACCGGGTGTCGGGGCTCGACGCGGGTGCCGACGACTACCTGGTCAAGCCGTTCGAGCTGGACGAGCTGCTGGCCCGCGTCCGCGCGCTGCTGCGGCGGGGCGCGCTGGCCGTGCCCACCCCCGACGGCGGTGACGCCCTCTCGTACGGCGACATGCGCATGGACCTGGCCACCAGGGAGGTCACGCGGGGCGATCGCAGGCTCGACCTGACGAGGACCGAGTACCTGCTGATGGAGCTGTTCCTGTCGCATCCGCGCCAGGTGCTGACCAGGGACCAGATCCTCAGCGAGGTGTGGGGGTTCGACTTCGAGCCGACGTCCAACTCGCTCGACGTCTACGTGATGTACCTGCGGCGCAAGACCGAGGCCGGGGGCGAGCCCCGCGTGATCCACACGGTGCGCGGGGTGGGGTACGTGCTGCGGGCCACGCCGTGATCTGGCGTAGCCTCCGCACCCGCCTCACCCTCCTGGTGGCCGTGGCCGTGGCGCTGGCCATCGCGGTCAGCGCGGGCGCGTGCTTCATGATCGTACGCAAGCAGCTCTACGACCAGGTGGACTTCGAGCTGAAGCACAAGAGCGACCTCCCCTGGCTCATGCAGAATTGCGGGCCCACGCCCGAACCCGCGGGACCTTACGGCCCGCCCCAGGCGACGCAGGTCATCTACGGTGACGGCCGCCCCACCTGCTACCTGGGCGTGGCCCTGAAGGTCACGCAGGAGGATCTCGACATCGCCTCGCAGGGCGGCAGGCCGCACTTCCACAACGGCCTGGCCGAGGACGGCTCGCCCATGCGCATCGTCACCGCCCAGGTCGGCCCGGGGATGGCCGTCATGGACGCCCGGCCGATCGGCCGCCTGCAGAACACCCTGCGCAACGTGGCGCTGCTGCTCGGCGTGGTCTCCGCCCTCGGCGTCATCGGCGCGGGCACCGCGGGGCTGCTCATCGCCCGTACGGCCCTGCGCCCCGTGGGCCGCCTCACCAGGGCGGTGGAGCACATCGCCCAGACCGAGGACCTCGGCACCCGCATCCCCGTCGAGGGCGACGACGAGATCGCCCGCCTGTCCTCCTCCTTCAACGCCATGACCGCCGCACTGGCCGGCTCCCGCGAGCGTCAGAAACAGCTCGTCGCCGACGCCGGCCACGAGCTGCGAACACCCCTGACCACCCTCCGCACCAACATCGACCTCCTCCTCCGCAGCGAGCAGACGGGCCGCAGCCTCGACCCCGAGGCCAAGAAGCGCCTGCTGGTCAACGTCAAGGCGCAGTTCGCCGAGCTGTCCACGCTGGTCGCCGACCTCCTCCAGCTCGCGCGCGGCGACACCGAGCACGAGCCGCACGTCGAGCTGGCCTTCCACGAGGTCGTGACGGCGGCCGTCGAGCGGGCCAGGCTGCGCGGCGCCGAGGTGGTCACCGACCTCAGCCCCTGGTACGTCGTCGGCAGCGCCACCTCACTCGAACGCGCCGTGCTCAACCTCATCGACAACGCCGCCAAGTTCAGCCCCGGCGGCCAGGTCGAGGTGCGGCTGCGCGACGGCCGGCTGACCGTGCGCGACCACGGCCCCGGGCTGCCTGCGGAGGAGCTGCCGCACGTCTTCGAACGGTTCTGGCGCTCGCCGTCCGCCCGCGGCCTGCCGGGGTCCGGGCTGGGGCTGGCGATCGTGGCGCAGGCCGTCGCGGAGGCCGGGGGAGAGGTCCGTCTCGCGAACGCGCCAGGTGGCGGAGCCATCGCGACCATGGAGCTGCCCGGAACTCTCATGCGCAGCTCAGAATCGGATAAGTCCCATTAAATGACTGCCCCTTGAGCTATGGGGCATGGAGACAACAGCAGTAAGGACGCGCCTGGTCGAGGTGGTCGTCCCGGTCTACAACGAGCAGCGGGCGCTCCGCGCGAGCATCACCCGGCTGCAGACCTACCTCACCGGGAACTTCCCGTACGGCTTCCGCATCACGATCGCCGACAACGCCAGCACCGACAGCACCTGGCAGATCGCCACCGAGCTCGCGAAGGAGCTCGCCCACGTACGAGCCGTGCACCTCGACGAGAAGGGCCGCGGCCGGGCGCTGCGCACGGTCTGGTCGCGGAGCGAGGCGGACGTCGTCAGCTACATGGACGTGGACCTGTCCACCGATCTGGACGCGTTCCTGCCGCTGGTCGCGCCCCTGCTGTCCGGCCACAGCGAGCTCGCCATCGGCACCCGCCTGGCCAGGGCGTCGAGGGTGGAGCGGGGGCCGAAGCGCGAGTTCATCTCCCGCTCGTACAACCTGCTGCTCCGCTCCGTGATGGGCGCCGGCTTCTCGGACGCGCAGTGCGGGTTCAAGGCCGTGCGTACGGAGATCGCGCAGGCGCTGCTGCCCGGCGTGGAGGACGAGCAGTGGTTCTTCGACACCGAGCTGCTGCTGCTCGCCGAGCGGCACGGGCTGCGCATCCACGAGGTGCCCGTGGACTGGGTGGACGATCCGGACAGCCGGGTCGACATCGTTCAGACCGCGCTCGACGACCTGCGCGGCCTGGCCAGGGTGGCGCGCAGGACGCTGTGGGGGGCGGCCCGCGTCCCCGTGCCCGCCCGGGTCGAGCGGGCCGAGCTGCCGAAGGGGATGGCCAGGCAGCTGCCCAGGTTCGCGATCGTGGGCGCGGTGAGCACGGCGGCCTACCTCGTGCTGTACTCGCTGCTGCGGCAGATCGTCCCGCCGCTGACGGCCAACGCGGTCGCGCTGCTGGTGACGGCCGTGGCCAACACCGCCGCGAACCGCCGCTTCACCTTCGGCGTCAAGGGGTCGGGAGGCGCGCTGCGCCACCAGTTCGAGGGCCTGATCGCCTTCCTCGTCGGCCTGGTGCTGACCTCGGGGACCCTGTCGCTCCTGCCTGCCGGGGTCTCCCACGGCGTCGAGCTGGTCGCGGTCATCGTCGCGAACGCCGCCGCCACGCTCGTACGCTTCCTGCTGCTGCGTGTCTGGGTCTTCAA
This sequence comes from Nonomuraea sp. NPDC049695, assembly GCF_040674955.1. Lineage (NCBI taxonomy): Bacteria > Bacillati > Actinomycetota > Actinomycetes > Streptosporangiales > Streptosporangiaceae > Nonomuraea > Nonomuraea sp. NPDC049695. The sequence continues at coordinate 33,343 of NZ_JBFANV010000051.1, forward strand.
CCCCCGAAGGAGGACTGCCCGATGACCGCCACCGCCGAACGGCCCGCGCACCGGATCCCCGCGGACCGCGGACGGGCCGCCCGCGTCTTCCTCGGCGCCGCGGAGGACCCGCGCTGGTCGCGGCCCGCGCTCTGGGGGGTGCTCGCGGTCGCGTTCGTCCTCTACGCGTGGGGGCTGAGCGGCGACGCCAACCAGTACTACGCCGCCGCCGTGCTCTCCGGCACCCAGAGCTGGAAGGCGTTCTTCTTCGGCGCCCTGGACGCCGGATCGTTCATCACCGTGGACAAGCCGCCGCTGGCGCTCTGGGTGATGGGGCTGTCCGCGCGGATCTTCGGGTACGGCACGTGGAGCATGCTGCTGCCGCAGGCGCTGGCCGGGGTGGCCGCCGTCGGCCTGGTCTTCTCCGCCGTACGCCGCTCCTTCTCCGGAGGGCGGTACGCGCACACGGCCGCGCTGGTGGCGGCCGTGGTCATGACGCTCACCCCGATCACCGTGGCGATCAACCGGGACAACAACCCCGACACGGTCCTCGTGCTGCTGCTGGTGCTGGCGGCCTGGTTCTGCCTGGAGTCGCTGCGTACCGGGCGGCTGCGGTCGCTGCTGGTGTGCGCGCTCTTCGTGGGGCTGGCCTTCAACACGAAGATGCTGCAGGCCTACCTCGTGGTGCCGGCGTTCGCGCTGGCGTACCTGGTGTGCGCCCGCGTCTCCTGGGCGAAGCGCGTGGGGCACCTGCTCGCGGCCGGCGCCGTCATGGCGGTGTCGAGCGCCTGGTGGATGGTGATCGTCGACCTCATGCCCGCCGGTTCGCGTCCCTACGTCGGCGGCTCGACGGACAACTCCGTCTGGGACCTGGTGATCGGCTACAACGGCCTGGGCCGCGTCTTCGGCGAAGGCCAGGGCCGTGGCGGCGGCGGAGGCGCCGGATTCGGCGGTGAGGCCGGGGCCGGGCGGCTGTTCAACGACATCGTGGCGGGGCAGATCTCCTGGCTGCTGCCGTTCTGCGTGGTGGCGCTGGCGTTCGCCGTGCTCATGCGGGTGCGGCGGCTCCCGGACGGGCCGTCCGGCGCCGCCTGGCTGCTGTGGGGCGGCTGGCTGGCCGTCCACTACGTGGTGTTCAGCTTCTCCAGCGGCACCTTCCACCCGTACTACACGACCGCGATGGCTCCCGCCGTGGCGGCTCTGTGCGGGATGGGCGGGGTGGTCATGTGGCAGGCGTACCGGCGCTCGCCGGCGTGGGCCTGGGCGCTGCCGCTGGCCGTGGCCGTGACGGGCGCCTGGTCGTTCGTGGTGCTGCGCCGCACGCCCGACTGGGCGCCGTGGCTGGCCTGGGTCGTGCTCGGGGCGACCTTGGTGGCCGTGGCGGTGCTGGTGCTGGCCAGGGTGCGGGCCCAGGTGACGGTCCGGATCGCCGCCGTCGCGCTGGCCGCCGCGGTGGTGGCGGGGCTGGCCGGTCCAGCCGCGTTCGCCGTCACACCGCTGCGGTCGCAGGTGAACGGATCCAACCCGACCGCCGGGCCGAACGCGGGAGGGATGGGCTTCGGCCGGATGGGCGGCCAGTTCCCCGGCGGCCCCGGCGGCGAGTTCCGCGAGTTTCCCGGGGGCCAGTTCCCCGGCGGCTCCGGTGGCGAGTTCCCCGGCGGGCAGGGACAGCCGCCCGGCCAGGACACGGGTTCGGGGACGGAACGGACCGGCCGGGCGGGCTTCATGGGCGGCGGCCCCGGCGGCGGGATCAGCGACTCCATGGTCAAGTACCTCCTGGCGAACCAGGGCAAGGCCACCTGGCTGGTCGCGGTGAACAGCTCCATGCAGGCGTCGCCGGTCATCCTGTCCACCGGCAAGCCCGTGCTCGCCATGGGCGGTTTCACCGGCAGCGACCCCGCCATGACCGTGGACCGCCTCAAGGAGCTCGTCTCCTCCGGGCAGCTCCGCTACGTCATGTCGGGCGGCGACCGCGGCGGCCCGGACAGGGGCGACACCGGCGTGACCACGTACGTACAGGAGAACTGCAAGGCCGTGGACGGCCAGGACGGCCTCTACGACTGCGCCGCGTGACCGGGACGGGGCGCGTTGACGGCGCCCCGTCCATCGAGCTCAGGCCGCGGCGCGGCGCCATGGAGCGAAGGCGTTCTCCACGCGGTGCAGCGCCGGGCGGAGCTCCGGGTGGTGGCGCAGGATCACGGAGGCCATGCTGCTGTCCGCGATCCAGTCCAGCCCGACCCCGGTGTAAACGCGCTCGGCGTAGTCGGTGGTGAAGAACCGGTCGCTGTTGAGCCTCCTGGAGGCCATCAGGATGAACACCCGGAAGGCCGTGTCGCTGAAGGCGAACCCCTGCGGGCGCCTCTCGGCGAACATGCCCGTGATCAGGTCGACGTCCTCCAACCGGTCCGCGTACACCTCGCGCAGCTCCGCCACGAGCGCCGGATCGCCGGTGAGCGCGTCGAATCCGCGCGCCGGCGGCAGGTGCAGCAGCCGGCGGAACTCGTTGTAGCGCGGCACGCCCAACTCCCGGCAGCGGACCAGGTCGGTGGCGGCCAGGTCCATCAGCCGGCCGTCGGGGCGTACGAACTCCTGCAGCAGGCGCGGGAAGTTGTGCAGGACGATCGCGCCCGGGTGCTCGGTCCCGAAGGAGTACAGCAGGTCGGCGGCAGGGACGGCGATCGTCAGCGCCGCCGGGCCGGACAGCTCGCGCAGCGAGTACTGATCGATGCCGGAATCGTCGCGCAGGGACCGCAGGCTGTAGTCGTCAGGGATCAGCGGATGCATCCGGTAGACGGCCGTGAACTCCTCCGTGAGGCTGTACGGCACCCCGAAGTGGTCGGTGGGCGAGCCGGGGATGCCGCTGATCGCCTCACTCCTGCTGATCCTGCCCACCGCCTTGCTGAGCCGCTCCGAGGCCAGGCCCCACCAGTTGGCCCGCAGGCCGACCACCGCCGTGGGATGGCTGATGATCGCGGGTGTCCACTCCACGGTGTGGATCTTGGCGACCAGCGCGGCGTTGATCAGCCTGGCGCGCTCGAACAACTCGTCGTCGCCCCAGGCGGGGAACTCGGCGTGCAGCCGATCGCAGATGGCGTTGTGCTCGCGCTCGAACAGCCCCTGCAGCATCACCAGGCCGAGCCAGAAACCCGGTTCGCGGGCGGGGTCGGACCCGGGCCCGGTCATCGCCCGGACCCCGGACGGCCGCGGCTGGATCTTGCCCTCGCTCCCGGTGCGGATGGCGCGCTGCTCCTCGTCACCGGTGCCGTAGACCAGCGACAGGTCCCACCAGTGGGTGAGCGTGTTCAGCGAGGTCGCGGGTCCGTCGTACCCGGGCGGCCGAGTCGGGTCCGGAGGGACCCGCGGGATCGTCAGCAGGGGCTCCGGCCAGTCGTCGCCCGGCTCCAGCGGGATGGTCCACGGGTCCTCCGACGGGCTGCTCCCGTGGCTGAACCAGTCCCTGATCATGAACTGCAGCCAGGCCGCGGCGAGGACGTTGAGCGAGCGCGCGGGCTGGAATCGGGTGCGCGTCATGAGCCGCCGGCTGACCAGGCGCGGGTTCGGTGTCATGACCCGCTCGGGCGGCTCGGCGTACGCGTGGTCGAGCGGGACGTTCCGCCCGAACCGGGTCCCGGCCATGCCCATGGCCGGGTGGTCCACGTCGTTGTACGAGCCGTTCGCGGTCCGGCGTACGTCGTGGCCGGCCGGGTCCGGGGCGGGTGGCGGCGGGCCGACGGCGGGCAGGCGGCCGGAGTCGTACAGGTTCCGCTTGCGCAGCCGGTTGCGGATCCCCACCAGGACCGCCAGGCCGAGCGGGGTGGGCAGCCGATCCCAGCCGAACCGGTGGTCGAGCAGCTCGGCGAGCGCGTCGTAGGCCGTCCAGAACCACGAGCCGCGGTAGCCCGCTCCGGCGACCGGCCGTTCCCGACCGGCGAGGCCCGCCGGGGGCACGGCGGTACGGGTGGACTCGGGTGCGGTGGCGGGCGTGACACGGGCGGCGGTACGGAGGATCTGGCGGTGTCTCATCGGATCTCCCGGTGAATGGTCGGCTACGGCATCTGCGTGACGTGCTCGCGCGGCTCCAGGAGACGGTCGCTCCCGGCGCGGTCGGGAGGCGGCAGCCGGTCCTGCCCGAGCCCCAGATCGACCACGGACCGCAGGCCGTCCCCAGGCGGCGGCGGAGGCGCGGCCGAGGTGAGGAACCAGCTCTCCACATGGTCGTCGAGGACCCCGCTCAGGGCGGGGACGAAAGCGGTCACGAACGGCCGGTCGCGTACGTCCAGCCGCCTCAGCCACGCCGCCCGCTCGTGGTCGCCGATGAGGAGCCGGCTGCCCGGGCCGCCTCCCGGTGTGATGCCCATCCGGCCGCGGAGCGTGACGGACGACTTCACGAGCATCCCGCGGAAGGACGCGTAGCCGGTGCCGGTGAGGCGCAGCGGCAGCCAGGCCCGTGCCGGTCGCGGGACATCCACGCGGAGGACCATCCGCCCGTCGAGGTCGTACTGGCTGCTGACCGTGGACTCGCCGGCCACGAAGTCGAGCGAGGCGCGCCGCTTGGGCATGCCCCAGATGCCGAGCCCGCCCTTGACCGAGATCTCGGTGCTCACCGGCATGTCGCGGATGTAGACGCCGGTGCCGAAGGCCGAGCCGAGCAGCAGCGGCAGCAGGGGCGGCGGCGTGGGCCGGTCGCTCCGCGTGCACAGGATCCCGGCACAGAGCTCCACGTACGTGCCGATCGTGGTGTCCCGGTAGTCCACGACCGCGATCAGCAGCACCCCCTCGCCGCGGATCCGGTACGGGCGCAGCTCCTCCGGCAGCGCCTCACGCGCGCCGCGCGGGTCGATCGGATAGGCGGCGAAGAGCGCCGGGCTGCCCGGGGTCCCCACCGGCATCCTGAACGGGATGCCGTCCACGTTGGCGAAGCGGCCGGCCGTGCGCCGGCGTCCTGCGGCGAAGGTCATCGGTCCCCCCTGTGCCGGGCCGGCGCGCCGGCCAGCTCCTCGATGATCAGCGGAAAGACGTCGAGGTGGGCGCGTTCGCCGAAGAAGACGTCCAGATGGCTGTATCCGCGAAGGACGTGCAGGGCGTGGCGATGGCGGCCGAAACGTGCGAAGAACTCGTAGGACAGGCGCTGGCTCTCCGGGAGGAAGCAGCGGTTCAGGTCACCGGCGAGGAAGACGACCCGGGCGTCCGTACGCGGCTCCTGCGCCGTGTAGTCGTCCGGCAGACCGTCCAGATGCTCGTAGGCGACCAGGCGGCCGCTGCGCACGCACCGGTCCATCTGCCGGAAGAAGGTCAGCGGCACCGGGCCGAACTCGCGCGGGATCCAGGTGTCGTGCGTGTCGCCGCCGAGGTTCTCGTGTCGCCACAGCGCCGGGAAGCCGCTCCCGTACGTGAAGCTGACCAGCTTGCACACCGTGCTCCCGCACTCGGTGTGGGCGGCCTTCACCAGCCGGGTGATCACCGTGGCCGCGCCCGGCGGCGGGTGGTCACCCCAGGAGGGGTCGAGGTAGGACAGGAACCTGGAGGCGACCGGCACGGCGTAGCGGAGCTTGGCCCGCGACCAGGGCGGGACGACCGGGTGCAGCGACACCGCGTTCGTGATGATCGTGTCGACCTCGGGGACCAGGCCCGCGCAGGCGGACATCATGAACGAGGTGGAGCCCTGGCAATGGATGATCGCCTTGATCCGGTCCGCGCCGGTCTCCTCGATGACCTTGCGCACGGCGGCGGGGTGGTCGTACCTCGCCGCCTGGTCCAGGGTCCAGGGATTGGGCGGCACCTCGATGCTCGCCCGCCAGTCCTCCAGCCAGACGTCGTGGCCCCGCGCGACGAGCGCGTCCACGACGTTGGCGGGCACCGGCGCGCGGAAGATTCCGGACCGGACCCCCGCACCGTGCACGAGGAGGACCGGAGCCCTGGCCAGCGGGGCCGACCCGCGCACGTTGACGAGGCTCAGCTGCTTGCCGTCACCGGCGGTGAAGGGTACGAGGCGTTCGCGTGTAGCGGGTCGTCCGTGCATATCGCCACGATCCGGGCCCGGCGGCCGTCCACGGGGGCCGAGGCCCTGGGTCTCGACTCCTGATCCCGGTGCTCGGCGCACCGGTCGGTTACCCTTTGATTCTACCTCCCCCCGCTTTTCCGGCCAGGACGGGCGAGAGGGACGAGATGCGCCATCACCAGGCAAGACACCCGGCCGACGAGCACGCGGACGTCGTCGTCGTGGGCTCGGGGTTCGGCGGGGCCGTGGCGGCCTGCCGATTCGCGGAGGCGGGGCTGCGGGTGGTCCTGCTGGAGCGCGGCCGGCCGTATCCTCCGGGCTCGTTCCCCCGCGCGCCCGCCGCGATGGCACGCAACCTGTGGGACCCGAGCGAGGGCCTGTACGGCCTGTTCGACCTGTGGAGCTTCCGCGGACTCGGCGCGGCCGTCTCCAGCGGGCTCGGCGGCGGCTCCCTCATCTACGCCAACGTGCTGTTGCGCAAGCCGGAACGGTGGTTCGTCCGGCAGAGCCCGCTGCCCGGCGGCGGCCACGAGCACTGGCCCGTGACACGGGCCGACCTCGACCCGCACTACGACGCGGTGGAGCGGATGCTCCGGCCCCAGCGTTACCCCCTGGACGTGCCGCCGTACGACACGACGGCCAAGACCCTCGCCATGCGGGAGGCGGCCGAGCGGCTCCGCCTGGAGTGGGAGCTGCCGCCGCTGGCCGTCGCCTTCGCCCCGGAGCCCGGGGCCCGTCCCGCTCCCGGACTGCCCATCCCGGACCCCGCGTACGGCAACCTGCACGGCCTGCCGCGTACGACGTGCCGGCTGCGCGGCGAGTGCGACATCGGCTGCAACGACGGCGCGAAGAACTCCCTCGACCACACCTACCTGTCCGCGGCCCAGCACGCCGGCGCCGACCTCCGCACCCTGCATGAGGTCCGGTGGCTGGCCCCCAGGCCGGGCGGCGGCTACGCCGTGAGCTACGTGGTGCACGAACCCCGCGACGAGCGGCGACGGGTCCGCACCCGTCGGCTGCCACGGCGCACGATCACCTGTGACCGGCTCGTCCTGGCCGCGGGCGCGCTCGGGACGACGTACCTGCTGCTGACCTGCAGAGCGGAGTTCCCAGGGCTGAGCCCCATGCTCGGCACCCGCTTCAGCGGCAACGGCGACCTGCTCACCATGGTCACGCGCGCCCGCGACGGCGCGGGCCGCCACCGCTCGCTGGAGGGCAGCCGCGGGCCGGTGATCACCAGCGCCATCCGGGTGCCGGACGCGGCCGACACAGGAGCCGGGAGCCGCCGGGGGTTCGTGGTCGAGGACGCGGGCTACCCGCCCTTCGTCGAATGGCTGGCGGAGTTCGCCGGGATGCGCGGCGTGGTCAGGAGAGCCGGCAGGTTCGCGCTGGGCAGGATCGCGGCCCTGCTGAGCCGCGCGCCGCAGACCCGGATCAACGCCGAACTGGCCGCGCTGCTCGGCGACGGGCGCCTGTCCGACGGGTCGCTGGGCCTGCTCGGCATGGGCCGCGACGTGCCCGACGGCGTCATGCGCCTGCGCCGCGGCTATCTCGACGTCGACTGGACCACGAGCACGTCCATGCCCTATTTCACCGCGATGCGCTCGGTCATGCGGGACATGGCCGGGGTGCTGCGGGCCGGCTACCACGACAGCCCGCTCTGGCTGGCCCGCAGGGTGATCACGGTGCATCCGCTCGGCGGCGCCCCGATGGGGCGGCACCCCGGCGAGGGCGTCGTGGACGAGTACGGCGAGGTGTTCGGCCATCCGGGCCTGTACGTCCTCGATGGCGCGTCGGTGCCCGGCCCGGTCGGCGTCAATCCCGCCCTGACCATCGCCGCGCTCGCGGACCGGGCCTGCGAGCACGTGCTGGAGACCTCGTCGGCGCTCGTGGCAGCCGGGGCCCGTCGAGAGACGACGGGGCTGAGCTTCACCGAGGAGATGCGCGGCCACGTCATGCCCGGATCGGCCGACCCGGACGAGGGCGAGCGGCTGGGGCGCGCGAACGAGCACCGGCTGGCAGTCCATCTGACCATCACCGCCGACGACGTCGAGCGGTTCGTGGCGGACGCCGGGCACGAGGCGTCCGCGGCCGGATGGGTGAGCTGCCCCGTGCTCGGCGGCGGCCGCCTGCCGGTGCGGGCCGGCTGGTTCAACCTCTTCGTGGCGGGCGAGGACCCGTCGCGCCGGCGCATGCTCTACCGCCTGCACTTCACCGGCGACGACGGCGCCGCGCTGACGCTCACCGGGCACAAGGACGTCCACGACGATCCCGGCGCCGACGTGTGGCACGACACCTCCACCCTGTACGTCCGGATCCTGCGCGGGCACACCGCTCCGGCGGGCGACGCGGAGGCCGAGGTGGTCGCCGCGGGCGTCATCAGGATCCACCTGCCGGACTTCATGCACCAGCTCACGACGTTCCGCACCTGGGGACCTGAGGGGCCGGTGGCACTGGTGAGGTTCGGCCGGCTGTTCCTGGGCGAGCTGTGGGACGTCTACCGTGATCTCGCGGCGGTGTCGCGCGTGCCGTGAAAGGTGAGCCTTGACAACGATGTCAATCGCATTATTGATGTTCTTATGGCCGTACCGTTGATCGCCGCCCGCGAGATCGTGAAGAGCTACGGCCACGTCGAGGCGTTGCGCGGCGCCGACTTCACCCTGCGGCCCGGCGAGGTGGTCGCGCTGATCGGCGACAACGGCGCGGGCAAGTCCACGCTGGCGAAGATCCTCTCAGGCGTCGAACGCCCGGACGAGGGGACGATCGAGATCGACGGCGAGCCGGTGGCGTTCGGGTCGGTCGAGGAGGCCAGGAGCGCCGGCATCGAGACCGTCTACCAGGACCTCGCGCTCTGCGCCGACCTCAGCCCCGCCGCCAACTTCTTCCTCGGCAGGGAACGCCTCAAGCCCGGCCTCCTCGGCCTACTCGGCGTGCTGGACAACGCCGCCATGCGCCGCGCCGCGCAGGAGGCCTGCGAACGGCTCGGCGTGCGGCTCGCGTCCCAGACCACGCCCGTCTCCGCGCTGTCCGGCGGGCAGCGGCAGGGGGTCGCGGTGGCCAGGGCGGTGACGTGGGCGCGCCGGGCGGTGTTCATGGACGAGCCCACCGCCGCGCTCGGCGTCGTGCAGACCCGGCTCGTGCTCGACCTCATCCGGAGCGTACGCGACTTGGGCGTGTCGGTCGTGCTGATCAGCCACAACATGCAGGACGTGAAGGCCGTGTCGGACCGGGTCGAGGTGCTGCGGCTCGGGCGCAGGGTGGCCCGGTTCGACACCGCCAACGTCTCGATGGAGGAGCTGGTCGGTGCCATGACCGGGGCGCTCGGCGCACAGGAGGACGGCGGGCCGGGGGATCCCGGGCCGCGTGATGGGCAGGGTGGCGAGCGGGGGAGCGGCGCATGAAGGGCGTGCGGCTGGGCCGGCTGCAGGTCGTGTGGATCGGCCTGGTGCTGCTCGCGCTGCTGGCGGCCTTCTCGGCCCTGGCGCCGCGCACGTTCCCGACCGCGTTCAACCTGCTCAACCTGGTCAGCGACGCCGCCATCCTGCTGCTGCTCGCCACCGGCATGACGTACGTGATCATCACTGCGGGGATCGACCTGTCCGTGGGCGGGGTGCTGGTGTTCTCGGCCGTGGCGGCCGCCGAGGTCATGGACGCGACCGGCTCGCTGCTCCTCGGCACCCTGGCCGCGCTCGTCACGGGGCTGGCGTGGGGCGTGCTGAACGGCGTGCTGATCGCCCTGGGCCGCATCCCCGCGCTCATCGTGACGCTCGGGACGCTCGGCATGTCGCTCGGCGGCGCGCTGTTGCTCACCGGCGGCGTCGATCTGCGTGCCCCGACGGACCTGAACCTCGGTCTCGGCCTGGCTCGCTGGCTCGGCGTGCCGCTGATCGTGTGGATCTGCGCCGCCATCACGGCCGTCCTCGCGCTCATGCTCGCCTACACGCGTTTCGGGCGGCACACGTACGCGATCGGGTCCAACGCCGAGGCCGCCAGGCGCGGCGGCGTGGCCGTGCGCGGGCACCTGATCAGGGTGTACGGCCTGGCGGGGCTGCTGGCCGGGCTGGCCGGGCAGCTGTCGCTCGCCAAGTACGGCATCACCGGCGTGTCCGCGCACTCCACCGACAACCTCCAGGCCATCGCGGCCGTGGTGATCGGCGGAACGTCCCTCTTCGGCGGCGTGGGGACGGTGGCCGGGACGGTCATCGGGGTGTTCATCCCGGTCGTGCTGCAGAACGGGTTCCAGATCCTGGGCGTGCGGCCGTTCTGGCAGCAGGTGGTGGTCGGCGCCGTGCTCGTGGCGGCCGTCTACGTCGACCAGTGGAGGCGCAGGGCCCGGGACCAGTAGGAGGAGGCACCACGATGCGCAAGGCTGTGGCAGCTCTTGGAGCGCTGCTGACGATCGCCGCCTGCGGCGGGCAGGGCGGGCAACAGAGCGGGCAGGGCGGTGGGAGCGGGCAGATCAGGGTGACGCTCGTGCAGGGGCTGGCGGGGGAGGAGTTCTACGAGACCATGGCCTGCGGGGCGAAGGCCAAGGCCAAGGAGCTGGGTGTGGCGCTGGACGTCCAGGGGCCGCAGAAGTTCGACCCGACGTTGCAGACGCCGATCGTGAACTCCGTCGTCGCCTCCAAACCGGACGCCATGCTCATCGCGCCCACCGACGTCAAGGCCATGATCGCGCCCCTGACCCAGGCCAAGCAGCAGGGCATCAAGATCGTACTGGTGGACACGGTGGTCGAGGACCAGAGCATCGGCCTGTCCAGGATCAGCACGGACAACGTCAAGGGCGGGGCGGCGGCGGCCAAGGCGCTGGCGGAGCAGATCGGTGACAAGGGCAAGGTGCTGGTGATCTCCACGGACCCGGGCGTCAGCACCGTGGACGCCCGGATCAAGGGGTTCGAGGAGGAGGTCAAGGCGTCGCACCCGGGGATGACGTACCTCGGGGTGCAGTATTCGCACAACGACGTCGGAGAGGCCTCCAAGATCGTCAACGCGGCCCTGGCGAAGGATCCCGACCTGGCCGGGGTGTTCGCCGCGAACCTCAACTCGGCCACCGGCGCCGGATCCGCCCTCCAGCAGGCCGGCAAGCTGGGACAGGTCAAGATGGTCGGGTTCGACGCCGGTCCCGCTCAGGTCAAGCAGCTGAAGGACGGCGTCGTGCAGGCGCTCATCGCGCAATTGCCCGGCGACATCGGCGCCAAGGGCGTGGAGCAGGCGGTCGCCGCCGTCAAGGGACAGCAGGTCACGCCGTCGATCCCCACGGACGCCACCATCGTCACGGCCAAGAACGTGGACCAGCCGGAGGTGCAGAAGGTCCTCTACAAGGCGGGTTGCTGACCTCACGGCGCGCCTGCGGGGGCAGGCGGGCCCGGCCGGCAGGTCAGGCGGGCAGGTCAGGCGGGCAGGGCGGCGAGGAGGAAGGCGAGGCGGGCGGCGGCGGACTCGACGTCCTCCGCGGTGCCGAGGCGGTAGCCCCACGACGTAATGTACGCGCCCTCGGCCGAGCACGTCACCGTCTCCGCCAGGGTGGCCGAGAACCGGTTGCGGACCGACACGTACGCCGGGTCGCTGGACAGGGCGAGGCTCTGGACCGACAGGTCGGCGTGGCGACCCGCGTGCCAGGCGAACCGCTCGAGGCAGAGCGCGGTATCGAGCATCATGCGTCACCTCCGCAACGTCTCGCGACAGAATTGCACGATCTTGGGTGGGAGGCAAGCAATTGCTGCGGTTAATGTGACGGTTGTTTGCGGTAATCGTGAAGAATTCTGACGATGATGTCCCGTCCGGCCTCCTCGAGCTGCGCCACCTTCGCGTAGTCGTCGAAGGCCCGGACGTAGAAGGCGATGTCGTCCGGGTCGCGGAGGACCAGGTCTTTCGTCATGGTGGCCACCGAGACCATGGCCTCGTTGTAGATCCAGAAGCCGTTGATCGGGCTGGACGGCAGCTCGGAGTCGAAGGGGATCACGCCGAACTCCACGTTCGGCAGCGTACTGACGGCGAGTAATCGGTCCAGCTGGCCGCGCATCACCTCGGGCGGCGCGAGGGCGGTGCGGAGCGCCGCCTCCGTCACCACGAACCTGAACGTCCGCGTCCGGTCGTAGAGGATCTCCTGGCGCTGCATCCGCACCCGCACCGCCGCGTCGATCTGGTCGGCGGCGCTGTAGAGGCGCTTGACCTTGCGGAACACGTGCCTGGCGTACTCCGACGTCTGCAGCAGGCCCACGATGATGCCCGGCTCGAACACCCTGAACAGCTTCGTGCGCGCCTCCAGGTCGCGGATGTCCTCCTGGAGGGCGGCCAGGCCGCTGCGGTGGCGCTGCTTCCAGTCGTCGTGCCGCTCCAGCAGCGCGATGGCCTGCCTGATCAGCTCGTCCGTCGTGTCGGGTGAGGCGCGTACGGCCTGCGCCCATACGACCACGTCGTCCTCGGTGGCGGTCTGGCGGGCGTTCTCCAGGCGGGAGACCTTGGACGGCTGCCAGCGCAGCCGCTCGGCCAGCTCCTTGCCGGACAGATGTGCGGCCTCGCGCAGCTGGCGTAATTGGCCGCCGAGGTCGACACGCGCCTGCTGAAACGACGTCACGCCGCAAGAGGCTAGCCCTGTGGGTGTCGATCATGCCAGGGCCCCCGGGAAATGTGATCAACCGGTGGCCGAGGGTGTTCCTTCGCCGATCTGGAAAGCGGTTGCCGTGTGGTCGGGCAGAACCCGGCGGGCGATTTCGGTGATGAGCTCGCGGGGGACCTCGACCGCGACCTCGCCGTCGAGCACGTCCCGGAGGTCGGCGAGAGCCTCCGCGTCGGTGACTTGCAGACCTTGGACGACGATGGTGCCGCGGTCGGTCTCGTACAGGGTGGGGCAGGCGCCCGCCTCCGAGGTGGAGCCGAGGAACCGCATGCGCATGACGATCCTTCCCCGATCAACGATGCAATTGCGCGCAATTGTATGGCTCGGGGACCCCATGTGATCGTTTTTCAAGAAATCAGCTGAGAATCCCGTCCATAAAGCCCCGTGCCCGTTCGAACAGCTCCAGGGTGGTGGCGTGGAGCACGTCCCCGATGTCCTTGGGCGCCTTCCCCGCGCAGGCCCGCGCGTGCGTGCCCTCGAGGACGATGCCGAGCTTGAAGCAGGCCATGACCGCGTACCAGTCGACAGCCGACATGTCGCGCTCGGACAGTGCCGCGTAGTACGCGATCAGCTCACGCGGCTCCGGCAGCCCCGGGACATGGCCGTTGCTGCTCGGCCAGGTGGCCAGCAGCCAGCCGAGGTCGATCAGCGGGTCGCCGATCGTGCACATCTCCCAGTCCACGATCGCGGCGACGCGGGGGCCGTCGCAGGCGAACATGAGGTTCGCGAAGTGGTAGTCGCCGTGCATGATCCCCGGGGTGAACGTACGGGGGAGACGGCGCGCGAGCCAGTCGGCCGTCTCCGTCAGGCCAGGGATGTCGGGCCCGGGGTAGCCGTCGAGGTCGCCGTACGAGTCGAGCTCCTTGAGCCAGCGCGGCACCTGCCGCTCCAGGAACCCCTCCGGCCGGCCGAACCCCGGCAGCACGCCCGGATCCACCCGCCCCAGCTCCGCCAGCGCGGCAGCGGCCTCCAGCCCCATGCGGTGCCTGATCGCCGGGTCGGAGGCGTGCGGCTCCGGCAGCCCGGTCGAGGGGTTGAACCCGTCGACCGGCTCCATCAGGTAGAACACCGGCTCCCGCTCGGTCTGCGCGGCTACCAGCCTGGGCGCGGGGACGGACGTGTCACGCAGCGCCGCCAGCACCCGCGCCTCGCGGCGCAGCACCTCGTTGCTCCTGGTCCGGGCGTGCACGGGAGGCCTGCGCAGGATGTACGGGCGGCCGCCGCGCTCGAAGCGGACCATGACGTTCTGCGTCCCGCCCAGAACCGGCGCCTCGCCCGTGATCGGGCCCTGGGGGAGTCTCTGGGCGTCCATCCACGTGCCTAGCGCGGCGAAGTCGATGGCGCTGACGTCGATGTGGGTGGTGGTCATGACCCGCCCTTCGACAGAACCATGTTCGGGTTTGCCGACCCTACGAGAGCCCCGCACCCACGGTCAACCCACTTCCTGCAGGGGGCCGTCAGCCGAGGGCCTGCATGAACGGCAGGAACTGGCAGGCGCGCTCGCCCGGCAGGTCGCCGCCGCGCACCATCTTCGAGACCTGCCACGGGTTGCCGACGCCATGGCCGGCCGCCCAGCGGACCATGCCCTCCATGGCCAGGTCGAAGTCCATCCGCACCTCGCCGCCCGCGTGCAGCGCCAGGTCGCCGATCAGCGCCCGCGCCGTCTCCTCGTCCCGCGCCACGACGGGGCTGATAGCCCACGAAGGCGCCCGTGCGCTTGGCGGCCCGACCGACCACGCGGAACCCGATCCGCTCCTAGATAGAGCGGTCGGCCGTGGTCGGTGGCGTTGAGGGACCGTACGGGGCACGGCCTTCCAGCACGTGCTCCATGAGCGTCTTCGGCACTCTGTGTTTACATGAGCAAAACTGACATCAGCGTAGCCTCGTCGCATGCCCGCTGAGCTGGGAAGCGATCCGGTGGAAGCCGACGCCGCGTCCGTCCGGCGAGCCGGGCGGACCGTGGTTGAGAGCCGCGTTGTCGGGGCCTGACTCCGCATTCCTGGAGGGAGTGTCGGCTCTTGGGCCACCGCCCCGCCGGACGCTGTCCCGTTGGTGTGAACCCAATGGGGGCGGGGACCGGGCGCCAGTCAGGCACCCGGCTGTGGCCGAACATTACCACTCGCTTACTCTCAGTCGCAATTGGTCGTTGAACTACGGGCTCGCAATGCGTGCGCCAGCAACATGCATGCCCTGCGCGACGGATAGTCATAGTGGGACCTTGGGGGCGATGGGCGGATGGATTGCGTTGTTGCGGTTGATGTAGGCGGCACGACTATCAAGGGCGGGCTGGTCGCCCGCGACGGGACCATTCTGCAGCTCGAGCGCCGTGACACACCTCGCGGCGCCGACCGGGTGATCGCCGCCGTCTCCGCCTTCGTCGCCGACCTGTCGCGGCCCCGGCCCGGCCTGCGCCAGGTGGGCGTGGGACTGGCGGTGCCCGGGCTGGTCACGCCCACCCACGCCGTCTTCTCCGCGGCCTTCGGGTGGCGGGACGTGCCCGTCGCGTCGTTCACGGACGTGGACCTGCCGGTGGCACTCGGGCACGACGTCCGCTCGGCGGGGGAGGCGGAGATGGCGTACGGGGCCGGAGGGGACGACGTGCTTTTCCTGCCCATCGGCACGGGCATCGCGGGCGCGGTCGTCCTGTCCGGCTCGCTGTACGGAGGAGCCGGGGGATGGGCCGGGCAGATCGGGCACATCCCGGTCCGGCCCGACGGGCTCGCGTGCGGGTGCGGGCAGCGGGGATGTCTGGCGGCGTACGCGTCGGGCGGGGCCATCGCGACGCGGTACGCCTCGGGCGGGGCCATCGCCATGCGGTACGCCTCGGGGACCGGGGAGGAGGTGCCGGGGCGCGGTCCGGGGGCGACGGCGCGGGACGTGGTCCGGCGGGCCGCCTCGGGGGACGCGCGGGCGGCGGAGGTCTGGTCGTCGGCCGTGGACGCGCTCGCTCTGGCGCTGGCCACGTACACGCTGCTGCTCGACCCGGCGCGGATCGTCATCGGGGGCGGTGTGTCGCTGGCGGGGGACGCGCTGCTGGTGCCGCTGCGGGAGCGGCTGGCCGCGCGCCTGGCGTTCCGCCGGGCGCCGGAGGTGGTGGCGTCGACGCTCGGGGTCGACGCGGGGCTGCTCGGGGCGGCGTTGCTGGGCTGGAGATCAGCCGCGTAGGTGCGGGGGGAGGTCGACCTCCCGCGCCCGCAGCTCCTCGCCGAGGGCCTTCGCCTGGGGGTCCATCCTGGGGCTCGCCGCCACGCCCCTGCCGAGCAGGCCGTGGATGACGAAGTTGAGTGCTTTGAGGTTGGGGAGCTCGTAGCGGTCGATGCGGTGGGGTGCGAGGGCAGGGAGGAGGCTTCTGAGGGTGTCCGGCGTCAGGTTCGCCGCCAGCCAGTCGTACCTTTCCTGGGTGTCGGTCCAGACGCCCAGGTTGGCGTTCCCGCCCTTGTCCCCGGAGCGCGCCCCGGCGATCCGCCCCAGAGGCACCCGCACGGCGCCCTGGCGTCCACCTACGACCTCCGCCCCGGCTCCTGAGGCGCCGCTCTCGGGTCTGGCTGCCGGGGTGGCTTCTGGGCGGCTCTCCGGCCCGCTGGCCTGCGCGGCCGTCCCGAACGTGGCGGAGGCGGCGGCTGACGTGCGACTCGGCGGCGCACCGGAGTCGGGCAGTTCCTTGCCGTTGACGAAGACGCGCGGGCGGACCTCCGAAGCGGGTACGAGCACGGGCCAGTACACCCCGTACGGTGAGGCGTTGCCGGGTGGGGTGAGGGCGTGGAAGCCCGGGTAGCTGGCCAGCCCCGTTTCCACCACGGCGGAGGAGAAGGCCCGCCCCGCCCGGTGCCGGTCGGCGTCCATGACCGTGATCCGCAGCAGGCCCGAGTCCGTCAGCGTGACGTCCACCTCGTCGAACGAGTCCCGGGGGATGCGGGCCCAGAGGGCCTCCTCCGCCGCCCGGGCCTTGGCCTCCACGTCCAGGCCGGTCAGGACGAGCGTCATCGTGTTCCGGTAGCCCGCCAGGTAGTTCACGGCCACCTTCAACGTGTCCGGCGGCGGCTCGCCCCGGACGCCCGAGACCAGGACGCGGTCGGGGCCGTCGGACGACAACGTGATCGTGTCGAAGCGGGCGACCACGTCGGGGCCGAGGTAGCGCGGGCTCCCCAGCTCGTACACGAGCTGCGCCGTCACCGTGCCGACCGAGACCAGCCCGCCGGTGCCCGGGTGCTTGGTGATCACGGCGGAGCCGTCGGCGCGCAGCTCCGCGAGCGGGAAGCCGCAGTGGGCCAGGTCCGGTACGTCCTGGAAGAACGCGTAGTTCCCGCCCGTGGCCTGGCAGCCGCACTCGATGATGTGCCCCGCGACCACCGAGCCCGCCAGCGGGTCGAGATCGCCCGGCCCCCACCCGTACTGCCAGATGCCCGGACCCGTCACCAGGGCGGCGTCCGTGACGCGGCCGGTCACGACCACGTCCGCGCCCGCCGACAGGGCGGCGGCGATCGGGCGGCCGCCGAGGTAGGCGTTCGCGGTCAGCGGGGTGGCGGCCAGAGGCTCGCCCGTGTCCGCGTTGGTCAGGTCCAGGGGATGGCCGGTGAGGTCGTCGCCCGTGACGTGGGCGATCGTGGGGGAGAGCCCGAGGCGGGTGGCGAGGTCGTGGACGGCCTCGGCGCAGCCGGCGGGGTCCAAGCCGCCAGCATTTGTCACGATTTTTATGGATTTATCGAGGCAAGGGCCGAGCACGTCCTCCATCTGCCGGAGGAACGTCGGCGCGTACCCCGGCCGGCCCTTGAGGCGGTTGCCGGCCAGGATGAGCATGGTCAGCTCGGCCAGCCAGTCGCCGGTCAGCACGTCGATGGGCCCGCCCTCGACCATCTCGCGCGCGGCCGAGAGGCGGTCGCCGTAGAAACCGCTGCAGTTCGCGATCCGCAGCGCCCCCTGCGTCCCCTGCGTCCCCTTTGTCCCGAGCGTCATCGCACGGCCCACTTGGGCGGGCGCTTCTCCCGGAACGCCGCGATGCCCTCCTGTCCCTCCTCCGACGTGAAGCGCTCGGCGGACAGCTCCGTCATCCGCCGCTGCCCCTCCTCGAACGACATCCCCGGAACCTCCCTGACCAGCCGCTTCGTGATGGCCAGCGCCTCGGGCCCGCCCTTGATCAGCAGCTCCGCGTAATGGGCGACCGTGGTGTCCAGCTCCTCCTCGGGCACGGCCCGCGTGAGCAGCCCGATCTCCGCCGCGCGAGCGGCGTCGAACACCTCGCCGGTCAGGAAGTACTCGGCCGCCGCCCTGGGCTCGACCCTGCGCAGCACCGGCACCGAGATCATGGCGGGCACGACACCGAGCCGTACCTCCGAGAACGCGAACGACGCCGTCAGCGGCGCGATGGCGAAGTCGCACGCGGCCACCAGCCCCAGGCCGCCCGCCCGTGCGGTGCCGTTGAGCCGGCAGATGACCGGCTTCGGGCTCTCCCAGATCAGCGAGAGGATCTCCGGGAACGACGCCGTCACCGGCGCGCCTGAAGCCTTCTGCTCCTTGATGTCGGCGCCCGAGCAGAACACGTTCCCCGTGCCGGTCAGCACGATCACCCTGGCCTCCGGTTCGGCCAGCGCCCAGTGCAGCCGGTCCGCCAGGTCGGCGAGGAGCCGTACGGACAGGGCGTTGCGGTTGGGCGGCGAGTCCAGCGTGATGGTCGCGACGCCCTCCGCCAGGTCCTTGTGCACCAGGCTTGTCATGAGGTCCCCTCCTGGATGATCGCCAGCACCGCGCCCGCGTCGACCTGCTGGCCCTTTTCGACGTGTACGCCGGACACCACCCCGTCGGAAGGCGCCGCGATCCGATGCTCCATCTTCATCGCCTCGAGCACCAGCACCGCCTGCCCCTTCGCCACCCGGTCGCCGGCCTCCACCTCGACCCGCAGCACGCTGCCCGGCATGGGGGCGAGCAGGGATCCGGGGACGACGTGCTCGACCGGCTCGGGGAGGCGGGGGACCGGGGTCAGTTCGGCGCAGCCGCCGGCGTGGTCGACGTAGATCCTGCCGTCCTCGTCGTACCGGGCCACCTGGAAGGTCTGCCGGACGCCGTCCCGCTCCAGCACCACCTCGTACGGCTCCGCGCTGATCACCGTGACGCCGTCGGGCAGCGGGTCGTAGACGACCTCGGCCTCCTCGAAGCGGGCGAGGCGGGGCTGGGAGCGCACGTTGCGCCAGCCGCTCGGAAGGCCCGGCAGCACCTTGGCCCGGCGGCGGTTGGCGGCGGCCATGGCGAGGGCGGCGGCGAGGGCCGGGAGCTCGTCCGGCTCCTTCGGCCGCGCCGCGCCGTGGAGCGGGCCGTCCGGGGCGAGGAAGCCGGTGTGGGTGTCGCCCGCCACAAACGCCGGATTTACCAGGATTTTCACCAATAAATCGCGATTGGTGGTTACCCCGTGGAGCCTCGCCCGCCGTAGCGCCGTGACCAGCTTCCGCACCGCCTCGGCCCGCGACGCACCGTGCCCGATGATCTTCGCCAGCATCGCGTCGTAGTACGGCGAGATCACCGACCCCGACTCGACCCCCGAATCCACCCGGACGTCCCCGGAGACCTCGAACCGCCGGAGCGCCCCGCTCTGCGGCAGATAGTCCTCGTCCTCCGCATAGAGCCGCACCTCCACCGCATGCCCGGCCGGCGCGGGCGGCGCCGCCGGGAGCGGGACGCCTTCGGCCACCTCGAGCTGCAGCCGTACGAGATCGACTCCATGGACCAGCTCGGTGACCGGGTGCTCGACCTGAAGCCGGGTGTTCATCTCCAGGAACGCCACCCGGTCGCCCTTGACCAGGAACTCCACGGTCCCGGCCCCGACGTAGCCGATCTTCCGCGCGGCCCTGACCGCCGCCTCGCAGAGCCGTTCGCGCAGCTCGGCCGTGATCCCGGGGGACGGGCACTCCTCGACGACCTTCTGGTGCCGCCGCTGCACGCTGCACTCCCGCTCGCCCAGCGCCCACACGGTCCCGTGCCGGTCGGCCAGCACCTGCACCTCGACGTGCCGGGCGCCCTCCAGCAGCGGCTCCACGAAGACAGTCCCGTCGCCGAACGCCGCCGCCGACTCCCTGCGCGCGGACTCGACCTCCAGGGCCAGCTCCCCGGCCTCACGGACGATCCGCATGCCGCGCCCGCCACCACCCGCCGACGCCTTCACCAGCACCGGGAACTCCCCGGGCGCCGCCGGATCGAGCGAAGGCAGCACGGGCACCCCCGCCTCCGCCATCAGCCGCTTCGCCTCGACCTTGGACCCCATGGCGGCGATGGCCTCCGGCGGCGGGCCGACCCAGACCAGCCCGGCCTCCAGCACGGCCCGCGCGAAGTCCGCGTTCTCGGACAGGAAGCCGTATCCGGGATGCACGGCGTCCGCGCCGGTGGCTCGGCAGGCGTCCAGGATGCGCCCGATGTCCAGGTACGTATCGGACGGGCGGGCGCCGGGCAGCCGTACCGCGAGATCGGCCTCGGCCACGTGCGGCGCGTCCGCGTCGGGGTCGGAGAAGACGGCGACCGTGGAGATGCCGAGCGACGCGCAGGTGCGGAAGACGCGGCGGGCGATCTCGCCCCGGTTGGCGACCAGCAAACGGGTGATCAAGGCCGGAACACCCCGAATCCCGCCGGCTCCGGCACCGGCGCGCTGTTGATCGCCGACAGGCACAGGCCCAGCACGGTACGCGTGTCGCGCGGGTCGATGACCCCGTCGTCGTACAGGCGGCCCGACAGGAAGAACGGCAGCGACTCCGCCTCGATCTGGGCCTCCACCATCGCGCGCATCGCCGCGTCCGCCTCCTCGTCGTAGGCCTGCCCCTTGGCCTGCGCCGACGCCCTGCCCACGATCGACAGGACCCCGGCGAGCTGCGCGGGCCCCATCACCG
Source organism: Nonomuraea sp. NPDC049695 (assembly GCF_040674955.1). Classification (NCBI taxonomy): domain Bacteria; kingdom Bacillati; phylum Actinomycetota; class Actinomycetes; order Streptosporangiales; family Streptosporangiaceae; genus Nonomuraea; species Nonomuraea sp. NPDC049695. The sequence continues at coordinate 53,804 of NZ_JBFANV010000051.1, forward strand.
CCGACTTGGCGCTCGGCCAGCTGAACAGGAAGCGGGGCTCGTACGCGCGCCCGCACATGCCGTAGTTCCCGGCGCCGTACGAGGCGCCCATCACGATGGTGAGGTGCGGCACCGTCGAGTTCGACACAGCATTGATCATCATGGCGCCGTGCTTGATGATGCCGCCCTGCTCGTAATCCTTGCCGACCATGTAACCGGTCGTGTTCTGGAGGAACAGCAGCGGAGTGCGCGTCTGGTTCGCGAGCTGGATGAACTGGGTGGCCTTCTGCGACTCCTCGCTGAACAGCACGCCGCGCGCGTTGGCCAGCACGCCCACCGGGTAGCCGTGGACGCGCGCCCAGCCGGTCACCAGCGAGGCGCCGTACAGCGGCTTGAACTCCTCGAACTCGCTCCCGTCCACCACCCGCGCGATCACCTCGCGAGGGTCGAACGGCACCTTCAGGTCTTCAGGGACGATCCCGAGCAGCTCGTCCACCGGGTACCTCGGCTCCCGCGCCGCCTGCGGCATGACGCCCTGCTTGCGCCAGTTGAGGGAACGGACGATCTGCCGCCCGATCCGCAGCGCGTCGTGCTCGTCCTCGGCCAGGTAGTCGGCCAGGCCGCTGATCCTGGCGTGCATCTCGGCGCCGCCCAGCGACTCGTCGTCCGACTCCTCCCCGGTGGCCATCTTCACCAGGGGCGGGCCGCCCAGGAACACCTTCGCTCGGTCCCGCACCATCACCACGTGGTCGCTCATCCCGGGCACGTACGCACCGCCTGCCGTGGAGTTCCCGAACACGAGCGCGACGGTCGGAACGCCCGCGGCCGACAACCGGGTCAGGTCCCGAAATATCCGCCCACCCGGGATGAAGATCTCCTTCTGCGTCGGCAGATCCGCGCCGCCGCTCTCCACCAGGTTCACGTACGGGAGCCTGTTCCGCAGCGCGATGTCGGCCGCGCGCAGCGACTTCTTCAACGTCCACGGATTGGAGGCGCCACCGCGGACCGTGGGGTCGTTGGCGGTGATCACACACTCGACGCCCTCGACCACCCCGATCCCCGACACCATGCCGGCCCCCACGGGGAACTCACTGCCCCAGGCGGCCAGCGGCGACAGCTCCAGGAACGGGGAGTCGGGATCGACCAGCAGCTCGATGCGCTCGCGGGCCAGCAGCTTGCCGCGCCCGCGATGCCGCTCGACGTACCTGTCGCCACCTCCGGCCACGGCCTTGGCGTGCTCGGCGTCGAGCTCGCTCAGCTTGGTGAGCATGGATGCGCGGCGACCGCGATAGTCGGCGCTCTCGGGGTCGAGCCGGCTCCTGATCACGCAGCCTCCTTCCGCAGCTCCGCTTGAGCCCGCCCGCCCCTGGGTGTCGGCATCGAGGACCTGCTGATCACGTCGATTACGCTAGCGCAGGAGAGCGTCCGGGTCACGAGCGGCTGCGGAGACGGATGAGCCGGTGCCCGTGGTACGGGCACCGGCTCTGGAACTGCCGTCGGTACGGGCTGTCAGGAGCAGTGGCTCCAGCCGGACTTCCAGGACTTCTCGGCCCAGGAACCGCCCCAGATCACGCACTTCTGCTTCGCGGGCAGGCGAACCGGCCCCGCGTTGGCCGGGTACCTGCCCGGAGCGCTGGCGCTGGAACCGCCCTTCACCTGAAGGATCGCGTTCATCTGCGCCTTCTCAGGGAAGATCATGCGTGACATCGTGACCACGCAGTTCTTGCCCGCTCCGCTGCTGTACAGGAGGTAGATCGTGGCGTCGGGGCCCAGGGCGTGCGAGTCGACGACCTTGTAGCCGGAGCCGCACAGGGCCGTCGGGCTGGACGTGTTGGGCTTGCGCGGGACATACGGCTTGCTGGTCGCGCTGGGACGGACGGTCGTCGTGGGGCCGGAGCTCGGCTGCCCCGCCGGATCCACGGCCTCAGGATCGACCACGGTCGGCGCCGTCGTCTTCTTCTTGGTCGGGGTCTTCTTGGGCTCCGGCCGGGCCGTCGTGGGCTGGGAGGTGGGATGCTGCGTGACCGGGTTCGGGACCTGGGAGACGGGCTCCTCGGTGTGCTGCTTCGGCTTGGTGGTCTTGGGGTCCTTCGTGGGCTGGTCCACGTCCAAGGTGGGCACCGGGGCCGCCGTGTCCGTGGGGACCGACGGGGGCAGGGTCTGATCCGTGGACGGGGGGTCGACGGGCTGGCCCGCGCCCGAGCCGTCGCCGTTGGACTGGTTGGCGGAGTTGCCCACGGCCACCACCGGGACCTCCGGGTTGCTCTTCGCCTGGACCACCACGGCGCCGACGACCACGAGGAGGGCGGCGGCCGCGGCTCCGGACAGGGAGAGCATCAGAGTGCGGCGCTGCTTCGCGGGCGCGCCACCGGCAGGGCGGGTCGGGCCGGTGGGGCCGCCGGGCCTGCTGGGTCCGTTCGGGGTGCCTGCCTGCCCCTTGAAGGGAGGCTGGCCCTGGGGCATGCCGGGGCCGTGAGGCGGCATGCCGGAAGCGGCCGCCGCACCCAGGTGGCCGCCGTGAGGGGCGCCCTGAGGCGTCTGAGGAGCTCCGTGAGGAGTCTGCGGGGCTCCGTGCGGCGCGGCGGCTCCGGCCTGCGCCTGGGGGCCGTTGCCGGGCGGCGTGCCCGGCATGGCGGGCTGAGGACCGTTGCCGGGCATCCCAGCCTGCGGTCCGCCCGCCTGCGGTCCGCCCATGGGCGACGCCGCCTGCGCGGGACCGCCGTGTGCGGGACCACCCTGGGCGGCTGCCACGTGGTGGGCGAACGCGCCCGTCTGAGGCACCGCCTCCGAGCCCGGCTGGACGGGGCCGCCCGCGGAAGGAACCGGCTGAGTCCAGGGACCGGGGTAGAGGTCGCCACCCTGTGCGGGCTTGCCGCCCTCAGGGCCCGTCTGTCCAGTGGGGGCACCGGCGGCGGAGGTGAGCTGCTGGCCCGTCACCGGCTCGATGGCCGACTTCGGGGCCGGCTGGCCGGTGAGGCGGACGATGAGCTCGTCCGCGCTGGGCCGCTGCGTCGGGTCCTTCGACAGGCAGGCGGCCACCAGCTCGGCCAGCACGCCCTCCATCCCCCCGAGCTGCGGCTCCTCGTTCAGGATCCGGTTCATCACCACGGGGATGGAGTCGGCGCCGAAGGCGGGCTTGCCCGTCGCCGCGAACACCATCGTGACGCCCCACGCGAACACGTCGGCCGCCTCGGACACCGCGCCACCGCTGAGCTGCTCGGGCGCCAGGTACGAGGGCGTGCCCATGGCCATCCCCGTGGCCGTCGCGCCAGGGGAGTCCAGGGCACGGGCGATGCCGAAGTCGATCACGACGGGACCCTCGGGACCCATGAGCACGTTGGCGGGCTTGAAGTCCCGGTGCAGGATCCCGGCGCGGTGGATGGCCGCGAGCGCGGTGGCGGTGCTGATCGCGAGCCGTTCGAGCGCGGCGCCGCGCCGCGGCCCCTCGTTGATGACCAGCTCACGCAGCGACGGTCCCGGGACGTACTCGCTCACGATGTAGGGCTTGCTGCCCTCCAGGTCGGCGTGGAGCACCGGAGCGGTGCAGAACCTGGCCACTCGCTGCGCCACCGCCACCTCGCGCAGGAACCGCGTCCTGGCGTCGGCGTCGGCCACGAGGGACTGGTGCAGGAGCTTGACCGCTACCTGGTCTCCGGACTCGCCTTTGCCCAGGTAGACAACGCCCTGACCGCCCTCGCCGAGCCGGGCGACGATGTCATACGTCCCCAGCCGCCGCGGATCGTCCGCCGCCAACGGCTGGAACTGATTCACGTCGACCCCCATTACAACCCCAAATCGATGAGGCAAGACGCTACCAGCGTGAAGGTTGGGGCGTCTGCCGGACCTGCCAGAAGTTTCATGTTTTGACGCAGAATGTCAGGCAGTGGTTCATCCTTCACCGCAGGTACGTGTGGGCATCCGCCCCCAAAGTCACGGGTTGGTCAAGGTGCCAGAGGTGTCCGGCCAGATCGCCTTGCCGGGATTGAGGAGGCCCAGAGGGTCGAAGACCGCCTTGATGCCCTGCTGGATCTCCGTGACCACCGGGCCGGACTCCAGCGCCAGCCAGCGCCGTTTGAGCAGGCCCACGCCGTGCTCCCCGGTCAGCGTGCCCCCGAGCGCCAGCGCGTGCGTGAAGATCTCGTCCGCCGCCGCCCACACCTCCGCGGGCGGCTCCACGCTCCCGCGGTCGAAGATGAAGACGGGGTGCAGGTTCCCGTCCCCGGCGTGCGCGACCGTGCAGATCTTCACGTCGTGCCGGGCGGCCGTCGCCTCGATGGCGGTGATCATGTCGGGCAGTACGGACCGCGGGACGCACACATCCTCCACCAGGCAGGCCCCGAGCCGCTCCTTGGCCTGGTACGCCAGCCGGCGCAGCGCGATCAGCTCCTCGGCCTCCTGCGGGCTGGAGGACACCGCCACGAACGAGGCGCCGTTCTCCATGCAGAGCCGCTCCATGCGCTCGACCGCGGCCTGGCTGTCGGTGGCGTCGGACTGGCCGATCAGCATGGCCTGCGTGGCCGGCTCCAGCCCGATGTTGCGCCAGTCGTCGAAGGCCTCGAGGGTGGCCCGGTCGAGCAGCTCCATGAGCGAGGGCTGACAGCCAGCCGCCATGATCGCCGAGACGGCCGCGCCCGCGTCCCTGAGCGAGCCGAACTCGGCGGCGAACGTGGCCGGCGGCGCGGCGGGCGCCCGGCGCAGGCGCACGGTGGCCGCCGTGATGACGCCCAGCGTGCCTTCCGAGCCGACGAAGAGCCCGGTCAGGTCGTAGCCCGTGACGCCCTTCATCGTGCGCCGGCCGGTGTCCATGACGCGGCCGTCGGCCAGCACGACCTCGAGGCCCAGCGCCGAGTCCCTGGTCACGCCGTACTTCACGCACCGCAGCCCGCCCGCGTTCGTGGCCAGGTTGCCGCCGATCGTGGAGATCTCGTACGACGAGGGGTCGGGCGCGTACATGAGCCCGTGCTCCCTGGCGGCCTTGTCCAGGTCGGCGGTGATGACGCCCGGCTCGACAACGGCGATCTCGTCGGCGGGGGAGAGCTCCCTGATCGCGTTCATCCTGGCCAGCGAGAGGATGACCGACCCGTCACCGGCGACGGACGCGCCCGCCAGGCCGGTGCCCCCGCCGCGCGGCACGATCGGCACCCGGTGCTCGGTGGCCCACCTCATCGTCGTCACCACGTCGTCGCGGGAGGTGGCCAGCACCACGCCGAGCGGCTTGCCGGGGTTCAGGAACGTACGGTCGCGGGCGTAGGAGTCGATCACGTCCGGGTCGGTGACGACGCGGGCTTCGGGCAGAGAGCTCACCAATGCGTCAATGGGTCTCACATCATGCACTCTAGGGGCAAATCGCCCCTATTCACGGGGTGGCACGCCCGACAGTTTGCGCAGGTCGTGACTTAAGGCCAGACTGCCCGGGTGGAAGTCAGGTGCCCGGTGTGTTCGGAAACTGACCAGATCATTGCGGTCCCCGGAGCGGTTGCGGCGGGGACCACGTACAAGATCGGCAGAGTCAGGTTGCCAGGCGCCCGCGAGGTCGCCGATCTGCCTACCAGGGCGGCTCTCGGCGCGTCGAAGCACGTCATGAGCCGTACGCAGCTCGCGGTCTGGTTGTCGTTCCCCAGCCGCCACTACACCCCTTGGGCCAGGAACCAGGGCTACATCATGCTGGGCGTGGCGGCCCTGGTGCACCTCGTCGTGTCGCTGGTCATCGCCATGGGCCAGGACCCCAAGTGGGGCGAGGTGCTGCTCGCCCCGTTCTGCCTGACGGGCCTGTTCTGGGGGTTCGGGCTGCTGAACGTGCTCGGCTCGTACGGCGCCCGCAAGCGCGACACCCTCGAGGCCCCGGCCAGGGAGAAGGCCCTCGCCGTGTGGGAGGGCCTGCGTTACTGCTCCCGGGACAACGTCGTGTTCGAGCCGGGGGTCGGCGTCTCGTTCCATCCGAGCGAGACGCGCGAGTACATCTTCGGCTTCAGGGGCAACGGCCGCTGATCAGCCCTGCTCCTCCGCCACCAGGCGGACGCAGACGGCCAGGCCCTCGATGGCCTGCTCCAGCTCGTCCAGCTCGGGGAAGGTGGGCGCGAGCCTGATCGTGCGGTTGCCGGGGTCCTTGCCGTACGGGTGCGTCGCGCCCGCGGGCGTCAGCGCGATGCCCGCGGCCTTCGCCTTGGCCACCACCTCGGCGGCGTGCGGCACCTCCAGGCTGATGAAGTAGCCGCCCTTGGGGCTCGTCCAGGTGCCGAGGTCGCCGAGCCGCTCGGTCAGCACCTTGTCGACCAGCTCGAACTTCGGCCCGATCAGCTCCGCGTGCCGCTTCATGTGGGCGGCCACGCCCGCCGGGTCACGCAGGAACTCGACGTGGCGGAGCTGGTTGATCTTGTCAGGGCCGATGGACTGCTTGGAGGTGTTGTGCAGGAACCACTCGACGTTCGCCGGCGAGGAGCCGAAGAACGACACGCCGGAGCCCGCCAGCGTCACCTTGGAGGTGGAGGCGTAGACGAACACGCGGTCGGCGTTGCCGTGCTCGGCGGCGAGCGCCGGCAGATCGGCCAGCTCGTCCGGGGTGTCCGTCAGGTGGTGCACCGCGTAGGCGTTGTCCCAGAAGATCCGGAAGTCGGCGGCCGCGGTCGGCATGGCGGCCAGCCTGCGCACCGTCTCGTCGCTGTAGGTGACGCCGGACGGGTTGCTGTACTTCGGCACGCACCAGATGCCCTTGACGCTCGCGTCGGCGGCCACCAGGCGCTCGACCACGTCCATGTCGGGGCCGTCGGCGTTCATCGGGACGGGCACCATCTTGATCCCGAACCGCTGGGTGATCGTGAAGTGCCGGTCATATCCGGGCACGGGGCACAGGAACGTGATCTCCGGCTCCTCCACCCACCGCCGCACGGCGCCCGGCACCGGGGTGAGCAGCGCGTGCACGATCGTGTCGTGCATCAGGGCCAGGCTGGAGTTGCCTCCGACGACGAGTCGCTCGGCGGGCACCTGCACCAGCGGCGCGAACAGCTCGCGCAGCTCGGCCAGGCCCTGCAGGTTGCCGTAGTTGCGGCCGTCGGTGCCGTCGGCCGCCCGGTACGACGTGGGCAGCCTGAGCAGGTCATTGGAGAGATCGAGCTGGCGCGGCGACGGCTTGCCCCTGGTGAGGTCGAGCGAGAGCCCTCGCTGGACGAGGGCGGAGTAGTCAGCCTGAGCGGTCACGAGATCTCCTCCATAGACGGTCCGGCTACGAAGGATAGAAGAAGCCACCAGGTGAGCCGGTAAATATCCGCAATGTGGGATGCCGGTGATGAGCCGCATGTCGATCGGGTCCGTCAAAGCTTCCGGGCGAAATGTTAAAGAATGCCTTCCCGAGCGGCGCTGCTTGGCGTGCAATGGGTAGATCGGGGCAGTCCGGGCCGCCTCCGGCGGTCCGTCGCAGGTAGCACTCCGCGCAGGAGGGAGCAGCCGTGACGACTGTTCGGGAGACCTCGTTCGAACAGGTCAGGCGCCGCCGCACCGGGACCGTCATCGCCTCCTGGATGTCGACGACCGACCACAAGGTCATCGGGTACCTCTACCTGATCACCTCGTTCGGGTTCTTCCTCGTGGCGGGCGCCATGGCCATGTTCATCAGGGCCGAGCTCGTCGCCCCCGGCATGCAGCTGGTCAGCCAGCAGCAGTACAACCAGCTCTTCACCATCCACGGCACGGTGATGCTGCTGCTGTTCGCCACGCCGCTGTTCGCGGGGTTCGCCAACGTGGTCATGCCGCTGCAGATCGGCGCGCCGGACGTCGCCTTCCCGCGGCTGAACGCGGTGGCGTACTGGCTGTTCCTGTTCGGCGGGCTGATGGTGGTCGCGGGGTTCCTCACGCCGGGCGGGGCGGCCGACTTCGGCTGGTTCGCCTACACGCCGCTGTCGACGGCCATGTACTCGCCGCAGATCGGCGGGGACCTGTGGATCATGGGCCTGACGCTGTCCGGTCTGGGCACGATCCTCGGCGCGGTCAACTTCATCACCACGATCATCGGCATGCGGGCGCCCGGCATGACGATGTTCCGGATGCCGCTGTTCACCTGGAACGTGCTGCTGACCAGCATGCTCGTGCTGATGGCGTTCCCCGTGCTCGCGGCGGCGCTGCTCGTGCTGGAGTCGGACCGCAAGCTCGGCACCCAGGTCTTCGACTCGGCCAACGGGGGCCCGATGCTCTGGCAGCACCTGTTCTGGTTCTTCGGGCATCCCGAGGTCTACATCATCGCGCTGCCGTTCTTCGGGATCATCTCCGAGGTGGTCCCGGTGTTCAGCCGCAAGCCGCTCTTCGGCTACCTGGGGCTGGTCGGCGCGACCATCGCCATCGCCGGGCTGTCGATGACCGTGTGGGCGCATCACATGTTCGCGACGGGCCAGGTGCTGCTGCCGTTCTTCTCGTTCATGACGTTCCTCATCGCGGTGCCGACCGGGGTGAAGTTCTTCAACTGGATCGGCACCATGTGGCGGGGCCATCTGAGCTTCCAGACGCCGATGCTCTTCGCGGTCGGGTTCCTGGTGACGTTCCTGCTCGGCGGGCTCACCGGGATCATCCTGGCCTCGCCGCCGCTCGACTTCCCCATCAGCGACACGTACTTCGTGGTCGCCCACTTCCACTACGTCGTCTTCGGCACGGTCGTGTTCGCCATGTTCTCCGGGTTCTACTTCTGGTGGCCGAAGATGACCGGCAGGATGCTCGACGACCGCCTCGGCAAGGTGCACTTCTGGACGCTGTTCATCGGCTTCCACACCACGTTCCTGGTGCAGCACTGGCTCGGCCAGCTGGGCATGCCCAGACGGTACGCCGACTACGGCGTGCACGACGGGTTCACCACGCTCAACGAGATCTCCTCCGTCGGGGCGTTCCTCCTCGGGGCCTCGACGCTGCCGTTCCTCTACAACGTCTGGAGAACGGCCAGACACGCGCCCAAGGTCACGCTCGACGACCCCTGGGGCTACTGCAACTCTCTCGAGTGGGCCACCTCGTGCCCGCCGCCGCGCCACAACTTCGCCAGCATGCCGCCGATCCGCTCCGAGCGGCCCGCCTTCGACCTGCACTATCCCCGTGAGCAGGCCGAGCGGCCACCCGTCGTAGAGCGGGAGGAGGCCCCCGAGGTCGAGCCGGGCAGGACCGCCGAGGAAGACCTCGACTGATCATGAAATTCGCCTATCTAGGGAGATCGGCGATGACAGGCACGAAAATCCCCTTCACCCCCGAGCCGGCCCCCTGCGGGAAGAAGTCGGGCGGTGAGCGCCTCGTCGACGACGACGGCTACGGCCTGGTGATCCGTGACCAGCTCTTCGACTGCGGCTGCCGGAGGATCCGGCACGAGTACCACGACGGCAGCATCCACCTGTCCGCCATCCGGCACGACGGCAAGCGGGTGAAGGACCCGGTGCAACCGGACCACGGGAAGTGACGTAAATGATCGATGTGCTCATCGTCGGAGGAGGCGGAGCGGGCCTGCGGGCGGCCATCGCGGTCGCCGAGACAGATCCTGCGCTCAAGGTGGCGGTCGTCTCGAAGGTGTACCCGATGCGCAGCCACACGGTCTCCGCCGAAGGCGGCGCCGCCGGGGTGATCGGCCTCGGCGACACGCTCGACGAGCACTGCTACGACACGATCTCCGGCGGTGACTGGCTCTCCGACCAGGACGCGGTCGAGGCGTTCGTGGCCGAGGCGCCCCAAGAGCTGATCCAGCTCGAGCACTGGGGCTGCCCCTGGAGCCGGGAGAGCGACGGCCGCGTCGCGGTCCGCCCGTTCGGCGGCATGAAGAAGATGCGCACCTGGTACGCCGCCGACAAGACGGGCTTCCATCTCCTGCACACCCTGTTCCAGACATCCCTGAAATATCAGGACGTCATCAGATACGACGAGTGGTACGTCACCAAGCTCGTCGTCGACGACGGCCGCGTCCACGGCGTCGTGGCCGTCGAGATCAGGACCGGCCGCATCGAGACCATCGCGGCCAAGACCGTCATCCTGGCCACCGGCGGCTGCGGCCGCGTCTTCCCCTTCACCACGAACGCCGCCATCAAGACCGGCGACGGCATGGCCCTGGCCTACCGGGCGGGAGCGCCGCTCAAGGACATGGAGTTCGTCCAGTACCATCCGACCGGCCTGCCGTTCACCGGCATCCTCATCACCGAGGCGGCCAGGGCGGAGGGCGGCTGGCTGATCAACAAGGACGGCTACCGCTACCTGCAGGACTACGACCTCGGCAAGCCCACGCCCACGCCGAAGCTGCGCAGCATGGAGCTGGGCCCGCGCGACCGGCTCTCCCAGGCGTTCGTGCACGAGCAGCAGCTGGGCCGCACGGTGGACACGCCGTACGGGCCGGTCGTCTACCTCGACCTGCGCCACCTGGGCGAGGACAAGATCGACGCCCGCATCCCCTTCGTGCGCGAGCTCTGCAGGAGCTACCAGAACCTCGACCCCGCCACCGACCTCATCCCGGTACGCCCGGTCGTGCACTACATGATGGGCGGCGTCCACACCGACATCGACGGCGCCACCCCGATCGCCGGGCTGTTCGCGGCGGGGGAGACCGCCTGCGTGAGCATCAACGGCGCCAACCGGCTCGGCTCCAACTCGCTGCCGGAGTGCCTGGTCTTCGGCCGCCGCGCGGGCATCGCGGCCGCCGAGTTCGCGAGGTCGCACCGGGACGGCGAGGCGGCGGCCGTACGGACCCAGGGGGACGACGAGCGGCGGCGGTTGGAACGCGGGCGGGAGGGCAGCAGCACCGGTGAGCGGATCGCCGACCTGCGCGAGGAGATGCAGCACACGCTCGAGGGGGCGGCCGGCATCTACCGCACGGGCGACGTGCTCACCAAGGCCGTCGACACGCTCGCGGAGCTGCGCGAGCGTGCCGAGGAGGTGCGGATCGACGACACGAGCACCGCGTTCAACACCGAGCTGATCAACCTGCAGGAGCTGCACACGATGCTGGAGGTCGCGCAGACGATCGTGGCCTGCGCGCTGAACAGGCAGGAGTCGCGCGGCGCGCACCAGCGCACCGACTTCCCCGCCAGGGACGACGACGCCTACCTCGCGCACTCGCTGGTGCACCGCGCGCCCGACGGCACCCCGTCCGTCGGGCTGCTGCCCGTGACGATCACCCGCTGGCCTCCAGGAGAAAGGGTGTACGGCCGTGACTGAGATCAAGGAAACGGCGACGCGGACGGTCAGGATGGAGGTCGCCCGCTACCGGCCCGGCGAGGACGACGAGCCGGTGTTCCAGGGGTACGAGGTGCCGCTCATGGCCGACTGGGCGGTGCTCGACGGGCTGAACCACATCAAGGACCAGCTCGACGGCAGCCTGTCGTACCGCTGGTCGTGCCGGATGGGCGTGTGCGGCTCCTGCGGCATGACCGTCAACGGCGAGCCCAGGCTGACCTGCGGCACCTTCCTCACCGAGTACGGCGAGGGCCCGATCAGGATCGAGCCGCTGAAAGGCTTCCCGGTGATCAGGGACCTGGTCGTGGACATCGACGGGTTCCTCGCCAAGCTGTCGTCCACGCGGCCGTGGCTGGTCAGAGAGGGTGAGGAGCTGCCGCTGACCACCGAGTACGCCCAGACGCCCGAGCAGCTGGACGCGTACAAGCAGTACAGCATGTGCATCAACTGCCTGCTCTGCTACTCGGCCTGCCCCGTCTACGTGCTCGACCCCGACTTCCTCGGCCCGGCCGCCATCGCGCTCGCCCAGCGCTACAACCTGGACTCGCGCGACATGGGCGACCGGTTCGACGTGCTGAACCAGGAGGACGCCGTGTGGGGGTGCACGTTCGTCGGCGAGTGCACGCGGGTCTGCCCCAAGCACGTGGACCCGGCCGAGGCCATCCAGCGCTACAAGCTGACCGCCGCCCTGCGCTCCGTCCTGCCGTGGAGCAGGCGATGACGACCGCGTACCGGCCGCCGCGCGACAACCTGTGGTTCGCCCGCACCCGTCACTACGCCTTCTTCGTGCTGCGCGAGCTGACCAGCGTCTTCGTGGCCTGGACGATCGTCTTCCTGCTGATGTTCGTCGACGCCGTGCGAACCGGGAGCCTCCAGGAGTTCGCCGCGCTGGCCGGCCGGCCGTGGATGATCGTGATCAACGTGCTCGCCCTGGCCGCGACCGTCTTCCACACGGTCACGTTCCTCAACCTCGCCCCCAAGGCCACCGTCGTCCGGCTGGACGGCTGGCGGGTGCCCGCCTGGATGATCCAGGGCGGCAACCACTCGGCCTGGGTGATGATCTCCATGCTGATCGCCTACTTCATCCTGAGGTCGCCATGAGACGCACCCTGGAGCCGTACCTGTGGCTGCTCTTCAGCGGCGGGGGAGTGGTGGCGGCCCTCCTGCTGCCGGTGCTCGTGCTGCTCTTCGGGGTGCTCATGCCGCTCGGCGTGGTGGACTGGCCGACGGCCGAGCACCTGCGCGCGCTGGCGGACAACGTGCTGGTACGGCTCGCGCTCCTGGCCGTCGTCGTGCTCTGCCTTTTCCACGCCGCGCACCGCATCCGGTTCACCAGTGAGGAACTGCTCGGCATCGCCAGGTTCGACCTGGTCATAGCGGTGATCTGCTACGGGGGCGCGGTCGTGGGCGCGATAACGGCCGGGCTAATACTGTTCTGAGGCGCGGCGCCAACCATGCACCAAATGTCCCCCTTTGGTCACGTTTCACCAACGTACTTTACGTTTCCTTGACTTACCCTCTAGCGTCCGGCATTGCACTCCCTTATGGCCATGCGCCCGGTGACCCCGGGCAGAGAGGGTAACTGGTGCCCAGCACGAAGCGCTTATTAGCAGCTTTCCCGGCGGTCGCCCTTCTCGGCGCCGCTCTGTCCGTGCCCACGGCTCAAGCGGCTTCTGCCGCGAACTACGAGCCCACGGCCGCGGACTACTACATCAATTACGCTCCGCCCGCGGTCGAGAAGGACCCGCAGGAGCCCTCGGTCAACGACGGCAAGCAGCGCTCGCTGACCCCGGCGCAGAAGTTCGACCGGAAGTTCACCAGCGGAAATCCGGCAGCGGGTCGCATTCTCGCCGCCCGCGAGAACCAGGCCATCAAGACAGGCCGCAACCCCGCTGAATGGATTTTCAAGAACTCCAAGCAGACCCGCACAGCCAAACTCCTGACGATCCTCGTCGAGTTCAACGACCAGGCCAACGACGACTTTTCGGGCTTCAACCGGCTGCGCACCGTCAACAGCGGGCCCGACGACTGCGTGGTCGAGCCGGCCGGGACGCTCAAGAACGGTCCCCTGCACAACAACATCCCCGACCCGGCCACGCTGCCGCACAAGGACAACAACTCCTTCTGGGTCAAGGACTTCAGCACCGAGCACTTCAACAAGATGCTCTACACCGACAAGGGCATCACCGAGCGCGTGCGCCCCGACCTGAAGGACCCGCGCGACGGCAAGGCCGGCATCGACATCTCCGGCTACACCATGAAGAAGATGTACGAGGAGATGTCCAAGGGCGCCTACTCCGTCACGGGGTCGGCGGTCGGCTGGATCAAGGTCCCGCACTCCGAGGCCTGGTACGGCGCGGCGAAGTGCGGCGGCGCTCCCCAGGACATGTCCGGCCACCCGGACAACCCGCTCGGCGCCCAGCAGCTGCCCATCGACGTGGTGCAATCGCTGGCCAAGGCCCAGCCGAACTTCCCCTGGGCCGACTACGACCTCGAGGACACCTCCGACGCCGACGGCGACGGCAACTTCAACGAGCCCGACGGCGTGATCGACCACCTGGTGCTGGTCCACGCCGGCAAGGACAAGTCCTCTGACGGCGGCGCCCAGGGCACGTACGCGATCTGGGCCCACTCCAGCGCGGTCGCCGGCGGCTACAAGATCCCCGGCAGCGACAAGAAGATCTCCAACTACATCGTGCAGCCCGAGGACTCCGGCGTCGGCGTCTTCGCCCACGAGTACGGCCACGACCTGGGCCTGCCCGACCTGTACGACACCTCGGGCCAGGCCAGCTCCGCCGTGGACTTCTGGGACCTGATGTCCAGCGGCTCCCACTCCGGCCCCATCTTCCAGTCGATGCCGGCCCACATGGGCCTGTGGGACAAGTGGGTGCTCGGCTGGGCGAACCCGAAGACGTTCAACCCGGGCGACGCCGCCAAGCTCGTCACGCTCGGCCAGTCCTCGCGCACGCCCAAGCTCACCGAGGACGGCGTCCGGGTGAACGTGCCCTCCACGCCGGTGAAGATGGTCGACGTCCACAGCGGCTCGAACGCCTGGTGGAGCGGCCTGGACCAGGACTGGGCCAACCTCACGCTGACCCGCGACCTGCCCGTCCCCGCCGGGACCGATCTCAAGTTGTGGATGTGGAACAACTACGTGATCGAGCAGGACTGGGACTTCGGCTTCGTCGAGGTCTCGACCGACGGCGGCCAGACCTGGGCCCAGCAGAAGGTCTTCGACGAGGCCGGGAACGAGGTCAGCACGCCTGACGACTACCCGGACCCGAACAAGAACCTCAAGACCTTCGGCGACAAGAAGTACGGCCTCACCGGTGACAGCGGCGGCTGGCGGCACGACTACGTCAACCTCACGCCGTTCGCCGGGAAGACGGTCAAGCTGCGGCTGACCTACAACACCGACGCCGCCTTCGAGGAGCGCGGCTGGCACACCGACGACTTCCAGCTCACCAACGGCGCCACGGCCGTGTGGAGCGACGACGTCGAGGGTGGTGACAACGGCTGGAAGGCCACCGGCGGCACGTTCACCAACACGAGCGGCCAGGGCTGGACCCGCAACAACGGCGAGCGCGAGATCTCCCGGTTCTACCTGGCCGAATGGCGTAACTTCGACGGCTTCGACAACGGCCTGAAGTACACCTACGACACCGACTACTCCCGTGACGGGGCGTGGAAGGTGCAGAAGCTGGCCTACAACGCGCCGGGCCTGCTGGTGTGGTACCGCGACTCGACGTTCACCAACAACAACTTCTCCAACAACCTGCGGCTCCCGCCGAGCCTCGGCCCCAAGGGCAGCCTGCTGGTCGTCGACTCGCACTTCGACCCGCTGCGCCGCACCGGGACCGCGGCCGAGAAGGACCCGACGCTGCAGAAGAACCTGCAGGGGCGCGTCCAGTCGTCCAACGCGGCGTTCGGGTTCGGCAAGACGTACCCGTTCAAGGAGTGCATCGAGGCGGCGGACGAGCCGTTCAGCGCGTACTGCACGGACCTGCCCGCGCAGAAGGGCGTGCCGGCCTTCACCGACGCCAAGACCTGGTACCCGGGCCTCGAGGTCATCAACGGCAGTCTCTACTACCGTGACTTCGACGCCTCGGTGGTCGTGCCGTCGAAGGGCGACCAGGCCTACACCACCCGCGTGGTGCACCAGGACGGCACCCCCGCCACGGAGCTGTACGGCCAGGTGGTCGCCGGCTCGAAGCTCGGCACCGGCAACCCCGGTGACGAGGGCAAGGCGCTGGGCGTGCAGTTCAAGCTGCTGAGCCCGCTGCCGGGCAACCTGGGCGCCATCGTCCAGGTCGTCCCGCCGAAGAAGTAGTAGTGATCATGGGCCGCCGGGACCTCCCGGCGGCCCATACCATTGGTGTCCATGAGCGAATTGCGCACCAAGGACGAGCACACCGAGGCGATCCGGAGGGATCGCAAGGTGGCAGTGGTGGTCAACACTCGCTCGCGCCGGGGCCGCCGCCACTACTTCGAGGTCATCGAGCAGATCCACAACCTCGGGTTCGAGCCGCTGGCTGAGCTGTCGGTCTACAACCCCAAGCGGCTGCGCGAGCTGCTCGACACGGCCCTGGCCACCAAACCCGACCTGCTTATCGTGGGCGGCGGCGACGGCACGCTCTCCTCGGCGGTGCGCCACGTGGCACACCGCGACGTCGCGCTCGGCGTGCTGCCGCTCGGCACCACCAACAACTTCGCCAGAAGCCTCGGCCTCCCGCTCGACCTGGCCGGGGCGATCAGGGTGTTCGCCACCGGCAAGGTGGCCGACATCGACCTCGGCATGGCCGACGACCGGCCGTTCGCCAACCTCGCCAGCTTCGGTGTCTCCGTCGAGGTGGCGGGCAGGGTCAAGCCGTGGCTCAAGCGCATCGTGGGGCGTCCCGCCTACCCGCTGACCGCGCTGACCATCCTGCCGGGGCACACGCCGTTCCGCGCGTACATCACCGTGGAGGGGCAGCGCCACGAGCTGCTCACCCACCAGCTCAACATCGCCAACGGCCGCTTCCACGGCGGCTGGCAGGTGGCCAGGGACATCAGCATCGACAACGGCCAGCTGGTCGCCTACCAGCTCGGCTCGGGCAAGAAGCTGCGGCTGCTCGGGGAGACCCTGATCAGGGCGACCACCGGGCGCTGGCGCAGCCTGGCCGGGGGGCCGTTCGTGGTGGGGCGGGAGATGCTGCTGGAGACCGACCCGCCGATGGCGGCCGACGTGGACGGCGAGGTACGGCTGCGCACCCCGATCCGGCTCCGGGTGGTGCCCAACGGCGTGCGCGTGATGGTGCCCGACTCCTTCGAGGACCGCTGACCACACCCGCGCCTGCTACGCGTCACGCGCTGCCTACTACGCGCCACGCGCCACGCGCTGCCCGCTACGTGCCACGCGCCCGCGCCACACGCCACGCGGTGCCTGCCGCGGGCCTGCCACACGTGCCCGCCGCCGTGGCACCGGCGCAGTCGCGGGTCCCCGTGGGAGCGTCGGTCCGATCGTCGGGGCCGCGACACCCGCTGCACCACGTGACGCGTCCACGATGCGACGTCGCCACCCATCGGGGCAGCCCGGGTCAGGAGTCGGCGAGTGCCTGGTAGGCCGGGGTGAGGGCGCGGGCCAGGCCGGCAGGGGGCGGGAAGACGCGCAGGAGCAGGTCCGGGGCGGCCGTCGTGGGGCGGCGTTCGGGCCGGTGCGCCGTGGCGCCGGGCGCGTAGAAGTCGGCCAGCCGGTCGGCGAACGGCACGTCTTCCACCTCCACCCCGGACGCCTCCTCCGCCAGCGACCCGAGCAGCTGCTCCCGGGTACGGCCGCGCCAGGCCAGCACCAGGAACGGGTCGTCGTCGAACGACTCGGCCAGCAGGTAGAGCACCGCCGACAGGTGCTTGCACGGGAAGCCCCAGTCGGGGCACGAGCAGTCCATGTCGAGGTCGCGGGGGAACAGGTCGATCCCGAGCGCGGCGAACAGCTCCTCGATCTCCGTCGGCATCTCTCCCGCCAGCAGCTTGGCCCGGTAGACGGCCTGCTCGGCGATCGACTCCTCGATGGCGGCCCAGCGCTGCTCGCCGTACGCCTCGATCCTGATCACGACCTCGTACGGACGGCGCCGCGAGCCCTGGACGGACGCCCTGACCTCGCCGGGGGACAGGTCGATCGACAGGACCTGGCCCTGGCGGGCGTACGCGCGGCCGCGTGTGAGGCGGCCCTTGTCGCAGATGCGCTCCAGGATGTCGATGAAGCGCCTGGACCACCAGGTGGAGCCGATGCTGCCCCGCTGGGTGCGGGCCCTGATGCCGCCCTCGACCCTGATCGGCCTGGCGTCCTCGAACCAGGTTCGCCTGTCATCGGGCATCGTCAGCCCACCCCCTCAGCCGTGAGCCTGAACACCTCGCGCAGTTCGTCGGTCGACAGGTCCGTCAGCCAGTCCTCGCCGGTGCCGACCACCCGCTCGGCCAGGGCCTTCTTGCGCTCGATCATCTGGTCGACGCGCTCTTCGAGGGTGCCCGCGCAGATGAGCTTGCGCACCTGCACGTTCTTGCGCTGCCCGATGCGGAATGCCCGGTCGGTGGCCTGGTCCTCGACGGCCGGGTTCCACCAGCGGTCCACGTGGATGACGTGGTTGGCGGCCGTCAGGTTGAGCCCGACCCCGGCCGCCTTGAGCGACAGCACGAACAGCATCGGCTCGTCGTCGTGCTGGAACCGGTCGACCAGGCGGTCGCGGGTCTTCTTGGGCAGGCCGCCGTGCAGCCAGAGCACGGTGGTGTCGAGCCGCTGGGCGAGGTACGGCTGGAGCATGCTCCCGAACTCGGCATATTGCGTGAAAAGTAGAGCCTTTTCGCCTTCTGCCAGGATTTCTTCTGACAACTGCTCCAAGCGGGTGAGCTTGCCGGACCTGCCTGACAGGCGGGAGCCGTCCTTGAGCAGGTGGGCCGGGTGGTTGCAGACCTGCTTGAGCTTGGCCATGGTCGCCAGCACCAGCCCGCGCCGCTCGATGCCCTCACTCCCCTCGATCTTGGCCAGCATGTCGTCCACGACCGCCTGGTAGAGCGTGGCCTGCTCCGTGGTGAGCGGGCACCACTCCTTGACCTCCAGCTTCTCCGGCAAATCAGAAATAATCGATTTGTCGGTTTTGACGCGCCGGAGGATGAACGGCCCCGTCGCCCGCTTGAGCTCCTGAGCGGCCTGCTCGTCCTGGCGGGCCTCGATCGGCTCCTGGAAGCGGGTCCTGAACCGGGAACGCGGCCCCAGCAGCCCCGGGTTCGCGAACTCCATGATCGACCAGAGCTCGGCCAGGTGGTTCTCGACCGGGGTGCCCGTCAGGGCGAGCCTCATGCCCGCGGGGATGGACCGTACGGCCTGGGCCTGCAGCGTGCCGCTGTTCTTGATCGCCTGGGCCTCGTCGCACACGACCCTGCGCCACTCGTGCTGTTTGAGCGAGTCCAGGTCGCGGTGGGCGGTGCCGTACGTGGTGATCACCAGATCGGCCCCCGGGATCAGGGCGGCGTCGCGCCCGCTGCCGTGGTGCACGTACACGCGCAGGCCCGGGGCGAACCTGGCGGCCTCCCGCTGCCAGTTGCCCACGAGGGACATGGGGCAGACGAGCAGCGTGGGCGTGTCGGCCCGCTCGTGGACCAGCAGGGCCAGCGTGGTGACCGTCTTGCCCAGCCCCATGTCGTCCGCCAGCACCCCGCCCAGGCCCAGCTCCGACAGGAAGCTCAGCCACGCCAGGCCGCGCTCCTGGTAGGGCCTGAGCGTGGCGTCCAGCCCGGCCGGGGTCGTGATGGGCACGAGCCGCCGCTCGGCCTGGCCGGACAGCAGCTCGCCGAGCACGCCGTCGGCGTCGACCTCCACCAGCGGCAGCTCGTCGCCGCCCAAGAGATCGCCCCAGAGATCGGTGCCGACGATGTGACGCAGCATGTCCGAGGCGGTCGCCTCGCCCGTACGGGTGCCCGCCACGGCCCTGAGCGCGGCCTTGAGCTGCCGGTCGTCCAGCTCCACCCACTGGCCGCGCACCCTGACCAGCGGCACCTTCAGCCTGGCCAGCTCGGCCAGCTCCGCCTCGCTGATCGTCTCGCCGCCCACCGCCAGCTCGACGCGGAAGTCGACCAGCTCGCGCATCCCGAACCCCTGGCCGGTGGCCGCCGTCTGCGCCTTGGTCCTGGTGGTCAGCTTCAGGCCCAGCTTCGTACGCCCGGCCCAGCGCGGCAGCTGCACCCCGAACCCGGCCGCCTGCAGCAGCGGCGCCGCCTGCCTCAGGAACCCGAACGCGCCCGCCGTGTCCAGCGCCAGCTCGCTCGGCCTGGGCCCGCGCAGGGCGTGGTCCAGCTCGGGATAGAGCCGGACGGCCCGGCCCAGCCCGGCCAGCAGCTCCCTCTCCGGAACGCCCGGCAGCCCGGTCACCTTCTCGCCGCTCCAGACGTGGGCGGCGGGGACGTAGAGACTGGGGTCGTCGGCGGCCTGCAACGCCAGCTCCACCCGCCAGTCCTCGGTGTCGGCGGGCTCCAGCAGGCGGAAGCAGACCCTGGTCGCGCCCTCGGCCGACTCGACCGAGTCACGCCACTTCTCCAGCTCCCGGCGGAGGTCCGGGACGTCGGGGCAGGCCGGCACGTCGCCGGTCAGAGCGGCCAGCCAGCGCTCGTGGGGCGTTCTGGGCGTGACGACCAGGGGCTCGGTGAGCGCCTGCCGGACGAGCGTGTCGGTGAACGCTTCGAGAGCCTCCCGCAGGACGTCCGCGGACGGCCGCTCGACGCGGGAGGTGCGGCAGGCGGGCGGCATGGCCAGCGCCAGCTCCCGGAAGTATCCGGCGTCGGCCCCGGTCACCACGGGCCGCCACCCGGCCCGCGCGCCGGCCCGCGGAACCGCCCACATGGCCATCGAATCACCGGCTTCGGGCTCGGGCTCCGGCTCGGGGGCGGTCGCGCCGGGGATGAGCTGCGGGATGACGCGGCCACGGCGTACCAGGTCATGGGCGAAGGCGGCGACGGCGGCCCAGTGGCGCATGGTCGCGGTGCCGGTGTGCTCGGCCAGTACGTGCAGGGCTTGCGAGGCCGGCGGGACGACGGCGGGAACCCGCCAGAGGCGCAAGCGCGGGCGCGCCACCTCGGCCAGCCGCCCGGTCTCCGGCGAGGGCAGCGGCTCCTTGGCCGAGCCGGGCAGGAGCAGCTCCAGCGTCCGTGACGGCGGCTCGTCGAGGCCCAGCACGGCGGCGACGCCGTCCGCGGCGGCGGCGAACGGATGGGGAGTGCTCCCGGCCTCCGTGGGACGCCGCCTGCTCGCCGCGGGCAAGGCGTCGGCGCTCTCCGCCCAGAAGGCGAGCCCTTCGGCCGACCAGACCCCGTGTACCAGCACGTCGGCAGGTTACCGCCGGGAACGGAAGATCGGATCCGGACGGCCCCTAGGATCCTCGTATGAGGTTTTCTGGGGCGGAGGACCAGTGGCGCGCGAAGCTGGGGAAGCTGCGCGACGTCATCAGGCAGGATCTCGTCACCCGCCAGCTCGCCGAGCACCTCCCCAAGGCCCCCTGCCACGTCCTCGACGTGGGGTCGGGCCAGGGCACACAGGCGCTCAGGATGGCCGCCAGAGGCCACCACGTCGTCGCGCTCGACGCCTCCCGCGACCTTCTTCGCCTCCTGGAGGCCGGGATCCAGCCGGGCATGGCGGTCCGTACGGTCCAGGCGGAGGCCGAGCGGCTGGCGGAGCTGTTCGAGCCGGGCAGCTTCGACGCCGTCCTCTGCCACGGCGTGCTGATGTACTTCGACGACCCCGACCCGCTCCTCGCCGACCTGGGCCGCCTGCTCGCCCCCGGAGGCATCCTCTCGCTCCTCGTGCGGAACGGCGACGCCCTCGCCCTGCGACCCGGGCTCATGGGCGACTGGACGGGGGCGTTGCAGGCGTTCGAGGACACCGGTTACGTCAACAGGCTCGGCGTCGCCGCCAGGGCCGACCGGCTCGGCGAGCTCACGCGGCGGCTGGCCGTACACGGGCTCGAGGTACGCGAGTGGTACGGCGTGCGCGTGTTCTGCGACGCCGTGCCCGACGACACGCCCATCCCCGACGACATCGACGACCTGCTGGCGGCGGAGGAGCGGGCGGGCAGGACCGACCCCTACCGGAGCGTGGCCGCGCTGACCCACCTCATCTGCGGGAAGGCTTATATAAGCCATACCTGAAGTTGTAGAATGTTTGGTATGAACCCTCCCGGATCGTGGTGTGAGCGGCCCAAGCCCCAGGCTCCCTCCTGCGAGCTCCCGTCTCCGTGGAGCAAGCCGAAGCAGCCCGACAACTGGTGCGAGGTGCAGAAAGACCCCGTGCTGTCGGCGCTGGGGTTCCTGCTCAAGGTCGCCAAGCGGTAAGGGCCCGGTGATAGAAGGCCGCTTGTCTGGGTAGTCGCCTTCCTCACGGAGGAGGCGAACGTCGTGAACGACACCCACAAGCTGGTCAACGACCTCTCCGAGCAGGTCTCAAGGCTCGTGAGGGACGAGTTCCGCCTGGCGAGGATGGAGCTGGCGGAAAAAGGCAAGCGCGCGGGGTTCGGCGCGGGTCTGTTCGGCGCGGCGGGGATGGCCGCGTTCTTCGGCGGTGCCGCGCTCGTTACCGCCGTCATCCTGCTCCTCGCCCTGGTGCTGCCCGGCTGGGCGGCCGCCGCCATCGTGGCGGGAGCGCTATTCCTCATCGCTGCGATGCTCGGCCTGACCGGCCGGACCCAGGTGAAACGAGTCGGCCCACCCGTCCCGTCAGAGACTCTCGCGAGCGTCAAGGCCGACATCGACATGGTCAAGGAGAGAGCACGGCGATGAGCGAGACCGACCCCGGATACAGCGAGCAACACGCAGGCAACGTCGGCGCCCGCAGGGCGACCGTGGGCACGCCGACCGAACGCGAGTCCATCAACGTGCCTCCGACCAGGCCGGGTGCGGCGGAGAACGCCCGGCACGCGGAGGAGGCCCGTGCCGAGCACGAGACGTTCGTTCCCGAACCCCCCGTCCGCGACGAGCGGGCGGAGGCCGCCGAGAGCCAGCAGGCAGAGGAGGAGACGGTGCCCACGCCACGCGGATCGCTCCACGACCAGTCGTCCCCGCTCCACGGGGTGCGCCACAGGGAAGAGCCTGACGTACGCAGGGACATCGAGGAGACCCGGCGGGAGTTGGGCGACACCGTCAGCGCGCTGGCCGCCAAGGCCGACGTCAAAGCCCGCGCGAGCCACGCGGCCGGGTCCGTCAGGGGCAAGGTGACAGACAAGGTCCGCGAGAGTACGCCGCACCAGGTCAGGGACGCGGCACAGGCGGCGAGGAAGCGGCCCGTGCTGCTCATCGCCGCCGGGGGCGCCGCGGTGGCCTTCGCCGTCCGGAGCATGATGCGCGACCGCCGCCGCAGGTCCCGGTAAGGGGCGGCGGCCCGGGCCGATAGCCTGCCGCCATGATGCGTCGAACGGGCGTCCCCGCCGCCATGCCGGCCGTCCTGCTGGCCGCCCTGCTGGTGGCGGGGTGCGGCGGAGGCTCAGCGGTGAGCAACCTCGGCACTGTGGTCAAGGGCGCCAAGGGCTCGACCGTACGCGTCGAGTTGCGCTCCGGGCAGCGCTTCTCGCTGGCCGTCGCCGACAACCCCTCGGTGGGCGACAACTGGGACCTGGTCGCGGTCCCTGACCCGAAGGTGGCCTCGTTCATCAGCGAGGAGAGCAAGCGCAAGGGCGAGGGGGTCGGGGCCGGCGGCACGACGTACTTCGTGTTCAACAGCAAGCGGCCGGGCACGACGCAGATCAGGCTGCGCGACTGCTGGCGGTGCGGCCAGTCCACGACGCCGCCCGACGAGGAGAGCCGGCGGCAGTCGGGCGAGGCCGTCTTCGACGTCACCGTGAAGTAGGCCCCGGGCGGCACCCGGGCGCGGCCGGCCGACCGCGATGGGCGATCAACACCTACGGCCGCATCTTCAAGTGACGCGTCGCAGGTCAAAAAGTACGCCGAGCGGTCCAAGACGACGTACGAGCACGCGTGGAGTGCGCTCTACCTGCGGCTCACTCATGCGGACTCGATTCCCCAGTGCTGACGCATCGGTGCCGGAGCGGGCGCCGCCTTCTCCAGGTCGTCGACGCTGCCGGACATGATCGTGCGGATGCGGTCCGTGAGGTGCTGGAGCGGCCAGTCCCACCAGGCCAGGGCCAGCAGCCGGTCGACATCGGCGTCGCTGTGGCGGCGGCGGATGAGCCTGGCCGGGTTGCCGCCGACGACGCCGTACTCCGGAACGTCGTCGACGACGAGGGAGCCGCTGGCGATGATCGCTCCGTGGCCGATGCGGACGCCGGGCATCACCATGGACCGGTAGCCGAGCCAGACGTCGTGGCCGACCACGGTGTCACCGCGTCCGGGCAGGCCGGGTCGGATCATCCGGATCGTCGTAGTAGGAGAACTCTCCGACCTCGATCAGCGGCGAGGTGACCAGCGGTTTCAGCAGCACCACCCGTGGTTGGCCAGGCATGGGGTGCACCACAGTCGGATCGGCGGGGACAAAGGGGATCACGAACCGTTTCCTTCCTGGAGAGAGGTCTGTGGGCTCTGTACGAGGGGGCGGGGCCGGTCCGCCTCGCCTCATGATCGACCGCGGCCCGATGCGGGCGGCCCGGCCGTGGTGGTGTGCGCGGCGCCTTCGCGCTGATCCGCGCGGTCGTGTCTCAGGGGGAGCCGAACCAGTCGGAAAGCGCTTCGCGTAGCCCGGGCGCAACGCTGTCAGCCGGCTCGTCAATGGCCGCGGCCCAGGCGACGTGGGCGTCCGGACGGATCAGCAGGGCATCGGCCGGCCGGTCGCCGGCCTTGGCGGTGCGGTAGTCGACGCGGCCCTCCCACGCCCGGGCGACCTCGCGTAGATCCTCGAGCTCGGCCAGATCGAGCAGGACGGGCCGTGCGGCGTGCATGAGGTCCGCGACGCTGGTGGTGCCCTGCTCGGAATGCAAGGTGAGGTCAGGTACGAAGGCGCCGATCAGGACGTGCCGGTCGGAACCAGGCATCGGGTAGCGGATGTCGGAGCCGGCGACCAGCGCTCCCATACGGCGCAACGGCTGCTCATCGCCGAGCAGTTCCTGGAAGACCTCCCGCAGCGCCTCGGCGGCTGCATCGTGCCCGCGCCTCAAGGCCACCTGTGCGCGGGTGTGCAGCATGGTACGGGCACCGGCCAGATGGCGTTCGCCGTGGTAGGTGTCCAGCAGGCCCGCCGGCGCCCAGCCGTGCAGGTCGGCGGCCAGCTTCCAGGCCAGGTTGACCGCATCCAGCATGCCGGCATTGAGCGCCACCCCGGTGGCCGGGAACAGATGCGCCGCATCACCGGCCAGCAGGATCCGCCCGTCACGGTACCGCTCGGCCTGCCGAGCCTTGAAGGTGAACCGCGACAGCCGCAGCGCCTCTCCCACGGGCAGATCAACGCCGAGCACACGACGGACGCTGTCCTGCAGTTCGGCCACCGTCATCGGCACGTCGTCGTCGTACTCGGTGCTCTCGTCCTCGATGGTGTAGAGCGAGACCACCTGGGAGCCGGGCGAGGAACCGACGCCGAACAGTCCGTGGCCGGTCCGGGTGAAACCCGCGCGGATCGTGCCGAAGCCGGGCACGTTGAGATAACCGTTGTCGAGCACGGTCACCGTATCGGGCAAGGAGACCTGGGCCAGCCGGTTCACCTCCGGATAGACGGTGCCAGGAAAGCCGATGCCGGCCCAGCCCCGGACCCGGCTGCGCGCACCGTCGCACCCCACGAGGTAGCGGGCGCTGATCCGGTACGGCCCGTCCGGGCCCCGCACCTCCACGCTCACCTCGGCATCGTCCTGGCTCACCCTGGTCACTTCATGGCCACGGCGAATGTCGACGTCGAGTTCGCCGACGCGTTCGTCGAGCAGCCGCTCAAGCAGCTGTTGCGGGAGCGGCAGGGCGTGCAGCGGCGGATCTGCCAGCTGGGTGAAGTCCAGATGCACACCGCCGAACGGGAAGCGGGGAGCCGGCACAGGGCCGGTGCAGGCAGCTTCGAAGCGTTCCAGCAAGCCTCGGTAGCGCAGCAGCTCCAGGATCTGCCCGCCGAGACCCCCTGCCTTCGGGGTGTCTCGGCGCTTGGGCTGCCGCTCCAGCACCAGCGGTCGCACTCCGGCCAGGCGCAGTTCGGCGGCCAGCATGAGACCGGTCGGGCCTGCGCCCACGATGATCACGTCTACGCCCATCACTGGCCAGTCTCCCCACAGTCTTTCGTCGACAACAGCATGCGCATTTTGTTACTCCCATTCCGCAGGTAGCGGGTCAGCTGGTTCAGCACGGTGTGCAGAATCCTTTGTGTAGAGGGGCAGGCCTTCGGGTGTCGCCGTCGTACCCTGTGTAGGCATCGGGCGTGAGCCCCTGCTCGAAGATCGCGCCCATGATCGGCGCGCCCAGCGCCGTCATATCCATGCCGAGCCCGAACGTGGAGGTCAGCAGGTCCCGCACAGTGATCGGCCGCCGCGCCGGCACGGTATCGTCCAGCGGGGCGTCGATCCGCTTCAGCGCCCGCCGGTCCGCCAGTTCCGTCAGCCAGTGCGCCGAAGGGCCGCGGATGACCCAGCAGGCCTACGCCGAGCGGCTCACGACGCGGGCCGACTGGGAGGAGCTGTCAGCGCCGGCTCACTGACTGCTTGGCCTCCTGACTG